>JADHUD010000156.1 GCA_016784705.1 Spirochaetia bacterium
ATCATCTCTTCCTCAAGATCGCCAAGTACCAGTGCCGTTCGCCATGCACATTGCTTTTTAATTGAGACAACATCACCATAAATATGATCACCGATATACAGGATCTCTTCTCCCGCCAGCCCCATATCGTCCTGAAGGCGTTTGTAGCTTCCTCCCTGATAGACTCCTTTCTGTATGGATCCTATATAATTACTCATTAGCCCAGTTTCAGCATCAATTTTCAGAAATCGATTGTTTCGTTCAAAAAAGCGTGGTTTGTCGGCAAAAGTTATTACAAGATCGAAAACATCCCGCCAGCTTGAATGTTTTTTCAGGTAAGGATTTATGGCATAATCAAGGAGTTCTCTGGTATATTCATAATCTGAATTTGTTATGATCATAAGTTTTTTTCCATAATCTTTGTATCGTTCAAGCACCATTGCGGTTTTGGGATCATTAATCACATATTTACCAAAATCTTTTATTATGATGTTTTTCAGTGAACCATCTTTATGTAGCTCGTCAATGGTATTCATAATGTCATGGTCAAGGCGCCGGTAATCCGGAATCCGGGCACCATCCTCTTTTAGCTGCACCAGCTGTGAAAAGAGTACTCCATAGGAGATTGCAAAAGAGGTATCCAGACTCTGAAAGTCTTTGTCGGAGAGATCAACAGCCATACTGCTGTAGAGATCGTTCTGTTCCCTAAAAGGAATCTCCCGTAAGCCGTGATATGATGATTTTACTTTGTTGTAACGATTTAGTTGGAGCAGGTTACCATTTCTCTTATCCACTACCAGCCCGACAATAGCACGTTCAAAATCAAACTTTTGCGTTAACAGGATTTCTGGATAATTATATGTTTTAACCAGGCGGTTTAGCGCAAGTGTATGGGTCAGTTTCTCAAACTCTCTGGTATAGTAGGGTACCAGTGTATAATCCATATCAAAGCCGATCAGTTTGATTTTTCTTAAGTTTAGGGTTCTGTTTACAAAAACAGGCATCTGAATCTCCTTCGAATCTCATAACATACTGAATGTTCAGGACTCTATCACTTATAGTATATACTAAACGCTTCGCAGTCTGTGGAAAATAGTTAATTAGTATATTTCCAAAAGAAATTTATCAAAAATCCTTGATTCCTGATAGACCTGATAGGGATGAAATATTTAACGAAAAATCATAACCAGATCCCTTCTGCAGAATTTTTTCCTAATAATTTCTCAATCTCAATCTCAATCTCAATCGCTATCGCTATCGCTATCGTTTTCGATTCAGAGTTTGGGTTCTGTTTATAAAAAGATTTGTTTGACTATTTAATTTTTTATGAGCAATTTTAACAAATGAAAAAAGTAAAAGCAGTAAATTCCCCGCCTCTCAGGCTGCAGGAAGCTGTCGTGAGGGGGATAGCATTTCAGGTTTTTTTGGTGGCACTTTGTGTGTTGATCTGGTCCTCCTGGTATCCCATTATTTTTCTTATTATTGATTTCTTTATACGGGCTATAGGTGCATCAAAGTACAGTCTTACCGCACAGATATCCAGGACTTTTCTGGCCAGACTTCTGCGGTTCAAAAAGCGTATGATACTTGCTAAACCGAAAAAATTTGCAGCATGGATAGGTCTGGTAATGTCTGTCTTTGCAGCTGCTGCGGTAATTTCTGGATATATTTCGATTATGCTGATAATTATTGCAGTTCTGGCTCTGTTCTCTTTTCTTGAAGCTTTTCTCAAATTCTGTGCCGGCTGTAAAATATTTGGACTATTGATTAAACTCGGATTATTGAAAGAAGAGGTCTGTCTGGATTGTGTCCTGCCCGGGGGAGATGGAATCTGAAATAAGATAGAATCTGATATAGTATCCCCATTATCTGAACACAGCACTATTGTTGTTGCAGATTGTTGCGTCGAAAGGTATACTTAACCCGGGAGGACAAAAATGATTACCCTAAAAAAACTGAATTTTACTCAACGCAGTGAACTGGTGGATGCAGCAGCCGGCCGTAGATCTGTCGATACTCTCATAATAAATATTGCAATTGTTAATGTTTTTACCAGTGAAGTATACCCGGGAGTAATCGGGATATCAAACGGGTATATTGCTTATGCTGTTGAAACCGAGAACCCGGAACCATTTATTGAACAGGCAGGAACAATCTATGATGGAAAGGGCGCATATGCCGTGCCGGGATTTATTGATGCACATGTACATATAGAAAGCAGTATGCTTACACCACCGTATTTTGCCGATCTGGTTATCCCGCATGGTACGACAACTATTGTGACAGACCCCCATGAAATCGGAAATGTTCTAGGAATTGAGGGGGTCGAATACATGGTTGAGTCCGGTAGGAATCTGCCGATGTATCAGCTTGCCCTGGCTCCTTCCTGTGTTCCCTCAGTTCCCGGATTTGAAGAATCAGGAGCAGATTTCGGCAGAAAAGAGATTGAGTACCTGCTCAAGAATGATCGGATACTGGGGATTGCAGAGGTGATGGATTATATTGGCGTAGTAAATAATAACCCTAAAATGCGGGAAATACTTGATCTTGGATTTGAAAAGGAGTGCTTCATTCAGGGACATTTTTTTGGTAATACGGAAAGAGAACTTGCTGCATACCTTTGTGCCGGACCCTCTTCAAATCACGAGATATTTACCCCGGAAGAGGCCAGGGCAGCTGCCCGTTCAGGAATGATTGTGGATGCCCGGGACAGCTCATTTTCCCGGGATGTTGAGGTGATAGTCGGAGCAGTTAAAGAGTACGGACCGCTTATGAACTTTACTCTCTGTACCGATGACCGGGAACCAGCAGAAATACTGCACAAAGGCCATATAAATGATTGTATAAGAAATGCCATTGCATCCGGGCTGGGAACAGTACAGGCTGTCAAAGCAGCTACAATAAATACTGCAGCGCTCTATGGGCTGTCAAAACTTGGTGCTATAGCCCCCGGGTACATAGCGAATATCAATTTGATAGAAAATCTCAAGACCATACAGGTAAAGAGTGTGTTCTTTGAAGGCGAGCTTATAGCTGAAAACCGCAAGATGATTAAACAGATTCCAAAACCGGAATTCCCGGTTGAAAAAATTAATACCGTGTATGTTGATGAATTGACAGCCGATACTTTCCGCATCAAGGCTCCTGTCCAGGACGGGAAGGTAAAGGTACGGGTTATTCAATATCAGGATATGCTGACTTCAATTACTGATGAAATTATTCGTGAAGTGAAAGTAAACGATGGAATTGTCACTCTTGACGGGAATGAGGATCTTAATTTCATAGCAGTGGTAAACCGTCATCCGGGAAAACAAGGGGTTTTCGTTGCGCTGGTCAGTAATTTTTATCTTGACCGTGGTGCTCTTGCAGGAACGGTAAGCCATGATTCTCATAATCTTACGTTGGTTTTTAAGGATGCTGATGAAGCAGTACGCGCTGCTGTCCGGGTAAAAGAGTCTGGCGGCGGGGTTGTTTATATTGATGGAGCAAAAGAGTATCAGCTGAATCTCCCAGTTGCCGGTTTGATGGCAAATGTACCAGCTGAGGTTTGTATAAAGCAGGTGGAAGTGTTAAATAAAGTATTGTCAACAGTAGGAATTGAAACAACAAATCCAGTAATGCGGCTTGCAACGGCAGCGCTTCCGGTTATTCCAAATATTAAGATTACTGATCTCGGGCTGGTCGATGTCAGCAATGTCTCATTCCTGGAATTGTTTATACAATAAGGTTGATTTTTGGGTAAATTCTATTTATCAACAGATAACCGTGCTGCAGAATATTGCAGATACTGAAAAAACATACATCATTATGCTTATACAGTTGCTGATTGGGTTATTTTTTACTATATTTAAGCGTGTGGATACGAATTATGCAATGCATAATTCTGGTTGTTTTGAAAGATCCCTATAGAAGGAGAAAATTATGAGTATTGATAAAGAGATGCAGGATGCAATCAACGAACAAATTAATGCTGAAATATATTCAGCATATCTCTACCTTTCAATGAGCAGTTGGTTTGAAGACCAGAATCTAATTGGATTTTCAAATTGGATGCGCTGTCAGTATTTGGAAGAATCCATGCATGCGATGAAATTATATAATTTTGTTAATGAGCGGAGCGGAAGAGTAGTTCTTAAACCCATTGCAGGCCCGGAAACTGATTGGGATTCATTCGATGGTGTATTTCAGCACGTCGCTGAGCATGAAGCGCATGTGACCAAATTGATTAATAATTTAGTTTCAATTGCGAGAAAGCTCAATGATTATGCATCAGAAAGTTTTTTAATGTGGTATGTTGATGAACAGGTTGAGGAAGAAGCAACAGCTGATGAAATTCTTACCAGACTTAGAATGATCAAGGGTGATAATAATGCATTGTACACACTTGATACAGAACTGAAAGCCAGAGTTCCTGCTCCTGCGGTGCTGCCGATAATCCTTGGTCAGCCGGTTGTCTGAGTCGGTTTGTCTGGCCGGTTGTCTGAGCCGGGGTTAAAAACTTCGTTTTATGAAATCCGATCAATTGAGTCTTTGCTGAGTACCTGCAATGACTCAGGGATCGGTTTTCTTAGCCTTATAGTGTACTCTGCCAGTGTGCTTTAGGATGTAATCTCTCTCTTTTTCCATGAGGAGATTCTCTTCCTCAATGTGCCTGGCAAATTTCCGAACCTTGAGTATATCAAGAGTTTTCATTCTTGACTCATCAAAACTAATCAGTTTAAGAATTCTTCGATCAACAAACGAGAGTTTTTTAGCATAAATAATACCTCCCATAAGTTCCACAATCTTGAATGATTTTAATACTTCTGCAGGAATGTCACGTTCGAGTACATCCTGAGTCTCTTCATCCCCAAGAATGGAGCAGCAGAATAAGCCTGCAACTATGTGCTTTTTAACGGGACAGTGACCAGTGATATAGTCTCTGATACTCTCCTGAATGTGCCGGTCATGAACGGAACAACCGAAGATGACACAATCGTACTCGTCCGGTGAGGGGACTTCACTATGCTCAATATCGTACATCTCAACGGGCACACCAATGAGTTCTCTGAGATCTTTTGCGACATTTTTTACTGTTCCATGCCAGGATGAATAGATAAGTAGAATTTTCATATACACGTATTCTAATATGAACTTCATCAGCGGACAAGAGTAAATAAAAAATAAGACACCCCATACCGTAATAGAGAATACAATAACGTTGCAAAGTGCCTGATTTGACTGGGAATATTAATTATTATATTTTAAAACTTTGTTGAGAAACCGCTCGACTCTCGGGTTGTCTTTTTTTTCGAAAATTTCCTGCGGTGTCCCTTGAGCCGATATCCCCCCATCAGAGATGAATAGAATGTAATCAGCTGCTTTATGAGCAAATCCCATCTCATGGGTTACAAGAATCAGCTCCATTCCCTCTTCACGCAGTTCTTCAATTAAATCCAGTACTTCCGAAGTGTATTCCGGATCCAGAGCTGAAGTTGGTTCATCGAGCAGAAGGAATTCAGGCTTGATAGCCACTGCCCGGCAAATAGCGATTCTTTGCTGCTGACCACCTGATAGTGCAACAGGGTGCTTAAATGCGTGTTCGGCAAGGTTGAATCGTTCAAGAAGTGAGAGTGCCTGATCTTCAGCCGCTTTCTTCTGCATGCCCTGAACCTGGACCAGTGGGAGCACAATATTCTCAAGTGCTGTTAAGTGTGGAAATAAATTATACGCCTGATAGACCATTCCTATCCGTCTTCTGTAATTCAACAGCTCCTGTTCTGTACAGTTAAGCTGATGCTCATTGATGGTTATCAAGCCTGAATCTGGTTCCTCCAATCCTGCCAGAATCCGGAGAAGCGTTGTTTTCCCTCCTCCGGAAGGTCCAATAAGAACTAGTGAATGGATATTTCTGAGTGAGACTGAAACTGAATCCAGAACGGTATTTTCACCAAAACTCATGGTAAGATTTTGAATATCAAGTTTCATAGCTGTACCTCTTTTCCATTCGTTTTGTAATAATAGAAATTGGTATAGTAAGCAGCAAATAGCCTGCTGCCAGAGGAATATACGTTTCCAGTGTTGAGAAGGTGTTTGCATTAACCTCTCTTGCTGCCATTGTAAACTCTTTAATTGCAATAATTGATAAAAGTGATGAATCTTTAATGAGAGATGCAAATTGTCCGGCAAGTGGAGGCAGAACACGCTTAATAACCTGTGGGAAAACGATAAACCGGTATGTCTGTTTC
>JADHUD010000157.1 GCA_016784705.1 Spirochaetia bacterium
CTCTGTGCAAGATTAGATAAAATTGTTGAAGGCAGAGTACTCGACGACAATGCCACAATCATGGTCAATTATAAGGGCGGAACTACAGGTGTTTACTGGAGCTCACAAATTGCCGCCGGACATGATAACGATCTGAGTATACGTGTTTATGGTTCGAAAGGATCACTTGTGTGGAAACAGGAAAATCCAAACTACCTGAAAGTTACCTTTCTGGATAAACCCTCACAAATCTTAAGCCGCGGCCGGGACAGCTTCTATCCCCGGGCATCCTCGATATGCAGAACTCCCGCCGGGCATCCTGAAGGTTATTTTGAAGCATTTGGCACCATCTATACAACTTTTATCAGTGCGTTAGCAAAGAAAAAAGCAGGGGAGACACTTACTGGTGATGATCTGGATTTCCCGACTCCAGCAGATGGTGCACAGGGAGTCAGGTTTATTGAGAAATGTGTAGAAAGCTCTGAAAAGGGCGCAATCTGGGTCAATTTTTAATTTTTAAGGAGAAATATTATGAGCAGACCAATTACAATCTTTACAGGACAGTGGGCAGATCTTTCTTTTAATGATGCATGCAAACTTGTTAAATCATTTGGCTATGAGGGAGTTGAAATATGCACCTGGGGCGATCACATGGATGTCCAAAAAGCCGCTGCGGATCCTGAATATGTGAAAGGAAGAAAAGCCATCCTTTCAGAGAACGGGCTTGCCTGCTGGGCAATCGGATCGCACCTGATCGGTCAATGTGTCGGTGATAAATGGGACCCCCGCCTTGACGGCTTTGCCCCTGCTGAATTTTCAGGTAAACCTGAAGCAATTAGAGAATGGGGTATCAAAGAGATGAAAAATACGGCTAAAGCTGCTAAAGCTATGGGCTGTAAGATAGTTACCGGTTTCATGGGTTCGCCAATCTGGAAATATCTCTACTCCTTTCCCATGACCAGCGAAAAGATGATTGAAGACGGGTTTCAGCTCATTTACGATCTCTGGACTCCCATTTTTGATGAGTTTGATAAACAGGGTGTAAAATTTGCACTGGAAGTTCATCCATCAGAAATTGCCTTTGATTACTGGACAACTAAACGCCTTTTTGAAAAGTTTGATTACAGGGATACTCTGGGTCTCAACTTTGATCCAAGTCATCTTATATGGCAGGGAGTTAAACCTCATCTGTTCCTCAGAGACTTTGGAGATAAAATTTATCATGTCCACATGAAGGATGCTGCCGTTACACTTGACGGGCGAAGCGGAATCCTAGGTTCTCACCTTCCCTTCGGCGATGCCAACCGCGGATGGAATTTCCGTTCACTCGGGCATGGAGATGTTGACTTTGAAGAGATTATCCGTGCATTAAACGATGTCGGTTATAACGGGCCGCTCTCCGTAGAGTGGGAAGACAATGGAATGGATAGAAATTTCGGAGCTAAGGAGTCTTATGAATTCTGCCAGAAATACAACTTCTCAGCTTCAAATGTAGTCTTTGATGGAGCTATGGAAAATTAATATCTATGAGACACCGTGGGCTGGGAGCCGGGTTTGATACCCGGCCTCGCCCTCTATAAAAAATTGTATAAACCCCCGGGGCTATTTGATGAACAGACTTGATTCTCTGAAAAAGTGGATATCCCTGCAGAACTCTGCACAAATCTCTCCGGATATAGAGTTATACAAAGAATTTGGTAATTTCTTTACCTACCTCTTCAATAATAATCAGGATGGAATCTCTCTTCTTGACCCCGCATTGAATATCATCTGTGTCAACAATACCATGAATAACTGGTATGGATATAAAACTCCATTTGACGGAAAAAAATGTTATGAAGTGTATCATTGCAGAACCAATCCCTGTGACAACTGCCCATCGCTTGAAACTCTGAAAACTAAAAAGAGTGTTTCGCTCTTTGTCCCTTACGAAACCAAGTATGCACATAACGGAAATCAGAAGCTTACCACCTTTCCGGTTTTTAATGAGAAAAACGAAGTTATTGCTGTTATTGAACATATCCGGGATCTCTCGTCAGCTGAAAAAGAGAAAGAGGCTTTAATTAAACTGAACAGCATGCTGGATGATCAGTCACAAAAAATGATGGAGCAGAATATAGCAATCAGGGTTCTTGGAACACAATTATCACAAGATTCTGATGTAATTCTCAGTGAAATATCCATGAAAATCGATTCTCTCATTCTTCCCCTGCTCGACAGCATCAGAACCCGGGAAAATCTGGAAAATCCGGAAAAACTGACCTCCTCTCTAGCTCTGCTAGAGAGGCATATACGTGAGCTTGCAAAATCATATCTGAGTAAACTGCCTTTGGACAAACTAAACCTTTCACCAAGAGAGATTCAGCTGGCGACCTATATCCGGGAGGGGTATACCAGCAAAGAGATAAGCGAAATGCTTTTTATTTCGAAAAAAACTGTGGATTTCCACCGGGCAAATCTTCGTAAGAAACTGAATATAACGGGAAAACAATCTCTGCAGACCTTCCTTCTAACTATTGGTACAAATTGACCGGAAACCTGCCGCGTAAAAAGTAATATTACATATATTCACGCTGTACTGGGTACTAGTTTTATACTGGTACTTATAGAGAGTTTTTCAGGTATTTTCAATACACCAGAACTGCATGATACTAAACTCAGAATAGAAGGAAATACAGAAAAATAGATTCGTTTACACAAAAAGGAGTATGCTATGCACGAAAAAGATCCATTATTTCAACCTATTAAGATTGGTACAAGAACCTCACCTAATCGATTTGCAATTAATGCAATGGAGTGCTGTGATTCAGATGAAAAGGGGAATCCGGGACCAAAAACCTATAGGAGATATGCAAATCACTTTGAAAGCGGTTGCGGTGTTATTGTTCTGGAAGCAATTACTGTAGGATATGAATCCCGCGGCCGTCTTAACCAGTTATCGATAATGCCTCACAATCTGAAGCCTCTTGAAAAATTCACCGCTGAGATGAAAAGCATAAACAAAGATGCTCTTTTTCTCTGGCAGCTTACCCACTCAGGAGAGATCAGTCACCCTGATTTCTCAAAAAGAGTAACTGTAAAACCGCTGCCGGGATTTGGCGGAGAACTTCTTCAGGAAGATGATATTAAAAAAATCCAGGATCAATTTGTCCTCTCTGCAAAGATTGCACATGATGCAGGTGCCGATGGTGTAGATTTCAAAGTGTGCCATGGGTATCTGGGCTCTCAGCTTACCAGACCCTATAATGACAGAAAGTGGAAATATGGCGGCTCTTTTGAAAACAGAACCAGGTTTGCCTATGAGTGTTATGAACGAATCATGAAAGAGATCAATGATCCTGATTTTATCGTCGGTTCAAAAGTTTCAATATGGGAAGGATTTCCCGGAGGCCAGGGAAGCGCAGGGCCGGATTCACCTATCATGGACATCAGCGAATCCCTAGAACTCTGTAAGGGTCTTGAGGCACGCGGCGCAAAATTTATTATTGTATCAGCTGGATCTCCCTCAATCACTCTGGCACTCTCACAACCTGACAGAAATATCCCGAGGGATGTGTATACTCACTTCACCTTCCAGAAAGCGGTTAATGATGCAGTGAAACCCGAAACAGCAGTAATTGGATCGGCCTACTCTGTGCTGAATAATGGGAACAACAAACTTGTAACAAGAAATAAAGAAGAAAATACACTTGTCTATTGGGGAAACCGTAATGTACGTGAGGGTGTATGTGATATGATAGCTATTGGTCGTCAATCTTTGGCAGACAGCCATATTCCTCGAAAACTTCTTGAAGGCAAAGAAGATGAGATTAAATGGTGTACAGCATGTGACAATTGTATTGAATTCCTTATCCGCCAGAAGAATGTCGGTTGTGCAACACGTGACAAAGAGTATACTCTGGCTCTTAAAGCTATCCGTGAAGCAGAAGGTGCATTGAAAGCAAAAAGAACCTAAACTGATATTGAGAGTAACTGACCGGACTGCAGCAAGCAGCCCGGTCAATTTTTTAATATCAATTCTCTAAAAACAAAAAAGGATACAGAAATGATTAGACATACTGTAGTTTTTACATTAAAGCATGATTCAGGCTCTTCGCTTGAAAAAAGTTTCCTTGATGCAGCCGGGGAACTGGCACATATTCCCCATGTTGAAAAATTCGAATGCCTTCGACAAGTCAGTAAAAAAAACACCTACTCATTTGGACTCTCAATGGAATTCAGCTCTACAGAAAATTATCAATCGTACAATACCCATCCTGATCATATAACTTTTGTTAAAACCCGGTGGATTCCTGAAGTCTTGGAATTCATGGAAATTGATTTTAAGCCTTTTATCCCCTGACCCCAATTAAGTTCTTTTACAGTTATCGGTTGAACTCTATGCCTGTCATTCAGCTAGTAATTACTTCTTCGCTCCTACCAAAGTTGATGCACAACACCTTTAATGAGTTCATCATAGACTTTCTGTACCTGCTGCATAGTTTCCTTTGGAAGAGGTCCTTCATCTGAGGCTTTTGCGTTTGAAACTACTTGAGAAGGCCGTGAGGCACCGGGAATAATTGTGGAAACCTGATCAAATGCCAGTATCCAGCGAAGAGCTGCCTCTGCCATTGGCTCCGGCAGAAATTTCTTAAGCCGCCTTACTGCCTCCAATCCCAGCTCCCACGGAACCCCTGAAAAAGTCTCGCCCTTATCGAAAGCCTTGCCGTCACGGTTGAAATTTCTATGATCTTTCGGATCGAATGTTGATTCTTTTGTAAATTTACCCGATAACAACCCGCTGGCTAAAGGAACCCGTACCAAAACAGCCTTATTAAGCTCCGCAATCCGTCTAAAGAAAAGTTCAGCGGGGCGCTGTCGAAACATGTTAAAAATAATTTGAATTGATTCTACATTGGGAAATTCAATTGCTTTCAAACCCTCTTCAACAGTCTCTACACTGACACCTGCATGCTGTATCTTCCCTTGCTCCTTCATCCGCTCAAAGGCTTCAAAAATTTCCGGCCGATAGTAGACTTCTATGGGAGGACAATGCAGTTGGATCAAATCGAGCGTCTCAAAACCGGTATTCTTCAGACTGGCTTCAACAAATTCGGTTAGCGCTTTTGGAGTATAGGATTGAGAGATATGGGGAGACAGGAAACGTCCGCACTTGGTAGCAACATAAATCTTTTCTGAACGGGCTTTCACAACCCTTGCAACTGCTGCTTCACTTTGCCGATTCTCATATACATCTGCGGTATCGATAAAGTTGATCCCCTGATCAACCGCTTCATTAAGGATACTCTCTGCAAGAGTGTCATCAAAACCGCTTCCCCAACGACCGCCTACCTGCCATGTTCCAAGAGACACCTCAGAAACATTCCAGCCTGTTCTTCCAAATTTTCTATATTTCATTCCTTCTTCTCCCATTTGAATAAATTTTATGCAATAAATATACTCAATAAAAACTTGGAACACCTACCAATCTATTGGAAAATAGTCCTTCAAGAACTTACCGCACCAATGCTTCCCAGTATTGATCCCGTCAAAGAAGGGATCACAAACCCGGGCTGCCCCATCGACAATATCCAGAGGCGGCTGAAAATCATGCAGATCCTGTTTTAATTTTGACAACTGTGCAGGATCCTCATCAGTAACCCAACCGGTATCAACCGCATTCATAAAGATACCATGCTGTGCAAGCTCACTTGCGGACGTGTGTGTGAGCATATTCAGTGCTGCTTTTGCCATGTTGGTATGAGGATGCCGCTCACCTTTCTTAAATCGCAGGAACTTTCCTTCCATAGCTGAGACATTCACAATATGCTTTTGTCCGGTATAATTTTTTTTCATCATCGGAGTGAGATTATTACAGAGCACAAATGGAGCTATGGAGTTAATCAACTGAAGTTCCAGCATCTCTGCAGTTGGAATTTCACCAAGCTTGAGCCGCCAGCTGTTCGTGGTCCTCAAATCAACCTGTTGAAGGTCGACGTCGAGTTTGCCTTTGGGAAACACCTTGTCTGTTACCATTGCATTATCATACGCATAGGGAATCTGAGAAAGTTTTGCTGATTCACGAATTCCTATCCCCGGCAGCTTGCCGTTCCAGCTCACCTGAAGGGCTCCGCCTGAGTCAGAATTCTGGTTTACAATAGCATTCAGCTGATTTGTACATTGATGATAATTATTCATCAGTCTCCGTGTATTTTCAGGCAGATCACTATATG
>JADHUD010000158.1 GCA_016784705.1 Spirochaetia bacterium
TCATCCATCCCACTGATTTTTTCTTCAATCATAATTCACTCCTGAAAATCATTTTCCTAGACTTCTTTTATTTCAGGAAAACCGTAATGATGCACATCCATCTGCGGAAAGGGAATTTCAATATCTGCTTCAGTAAATGCATATTTAATCATCCTGTGCAATGCAAAGTAGACTTTCCAGTAGTCTGCTTTTTTAACCCAGGGTCTAACCGCAAAATTTACTGAAGAATCAGCTAAAGCGATAACTTCTACAAGCGGTTCGGGTTCTGGAAGAATTTCCGATAGTTTGGCCATCTCCATTTTTATTATCTCTTTTGCCTGATTGATATCGGCTCCATAAGCAATTCCAAATATTAAATCTACTCTGCGCGTCTCAAAAGCACTATAGTTTGTTATCGGTGTCCCCCAGATAACTTTATTGGCCATAACAATTTTCTTATTATCAGGAGTGCTCAGGGTGACTGATATCATATCCATATCTTTAACTGTTCCGCCGACTCCGCCTATTTCAACATAGTCACCTATTCCGAATGGTTTATTTAAAGAGATCATAACGCCCGCGAGCATGTTTCCGATTGTTTCCTGAAAAGCAAATCCCAGAATAAACCCCGTTATGCCCAACCCAGCCACAAGCGGACCGATATCAACACCGAACTGACCAAGAATCAATACAACAGCTATCAGCCACAACCCCTTCCTGACCATATTTACTGTAAATTTTTCAAGAATCTCGGTGACTTTACCACTTTTAGTAAGAGCTGCCCTAAGTCCTTTTACGGCCACAGAGATGATAACTTTTGCTGCTGCAAGAATAATCACCGAAACTATGATATTGACAACAAGCCTCATCCCGTTATTCAGCATCCATGCATACATAGTATTTAAAAATGCAAAACTATTTTCCATTCTACTTCCCCCTTTTTTCTATTTTATGCTATTACGTTGATTTTTGTAACACTCTGTTCTTCAAGTTCTGAAATTGTCTCAAGCCTTTCTGCGATCCCGGCTGAACGGTAATACCGTTCAGCTTGGGAGTTTGCAACGCAAACTCCTGAAACAACCTTTGGTTGTTCACTCACTCGGAAATGGAACCAACTTGTTGGTTCCGCTTCTCTCGTTCATTTGAGAATCAGCATTCATCTTTTCGACAAGACTGTTTTAGAGGTTATTTTGACACTTTTAAATTATTAGTCAAAATAAACAGGAAAAATCATTCCATTTTATTCAAATAGACTATATCCTATGATCAGAACTGTAAAAGATGGGAATGAAAGATGCAGTCAGATAATAAATCTTATCAAAAAGTTAAGAGCAAGGAGTCAATAATATGGAAAAATCAAAAGCATTGTTAGATACATTATGGAAACGCGGCCGCGAATTTCTGGGTGTTGAATACCCTATTCTCGGCGGAGCCATGAGCTGGATTTCTGAAGCAAAGCTTGTTTCTGCCATCTCAAATGCCGGAGCTTTCGGGGTAATCGCAGGTGGAAACATGCCCCCTGAAAAGCTGCTGGATGAGGTAAAAAAAACATACAGCTTAACTGACAAGCCTTTTGGTGTAAATTTAATAACAATAGCCCCGAATTTCCGGAAAAACCTCGATAATATGCTGAAAATTGAGCATCCGTATATAGTTTTTGCTGGCGGGCTTCCTCCACGGGATGCCGTTACTCAGGTAAAACAGACACACAGTAAGCTTATCTGCTTTGCTCCGAATGTAAGTATTGCCGAGATGCTGGTTCATATCGGTGCAGATGCTCTCGTTATAGAGGGTTCTGAAGCCGGCGGTCATATAGGGCCGGTTTCAACAAGTGTTCTGGCTGAACAAATTTTACCGACTATCCGGAAAGTACCGGTTTTCGCTGCAGGGGGAATAGCAACCGGCCGTCTGATGATGCATTTTCTCATGATGGGTGCCTCCGGCGTCCAGTTGGGAACACGGTTTGCCGTGTCGGAAGAATCGATTGCTCACCCAAATTTTAAAGACATATTGATTAAAGCTAAAGCAAAAGATGCAGTTCCCACAGCTCAGTTTGATCCTCGGCTGCCGGTTATTCCCGTTCGTGCACTGATAAACGGCAGCACCAGAGATTTCAATACTTTGCAGCTTGGTTTAATACAGCAGATGGAACGTTCTGTTATCAGCGCAAGAGAAGCCGCTGAAGAACTTGAGAAATTCTGGATCGGCGGACTGAGAAAAGCGGTAATTGACGGGGACGTAGAACGCGGATCTCTGATGGCCGGTCAAAGTGTAGGGCTGGTGGACAAAATAGAACCGGTGGCTGATATCATTGCAAGCATGATTGCCGATGCTATTGATGAAGCTGACAAGATCATGGAAACAACCTGTGCTGATTAAAGATATGCTGAAAATTCACGAATTCTGTTTTAATTGAATAATTTATCAAAAATATATATTTTTAAAAAACTCTATGCTAAAGTTATGAAAGAGAGGTACTTCCAAAGCTATAATATAACAGGACACCTCTCAGGACTAACTTTTCAGCGGTACTTAAAAGCTTAAAGCTCCATCAATCAAGTTAGCATTCAATCCCGTTTGGAGGCTTCTATGAAAAAAATCACACTATTTAGTACTATCCTGATAGTAATGTTCACCCTATCCAACCCATTGTTCGGTTTTGATTTTCCATCAAACTATAACAGTGTTCTTGAAGCCTATAATAAGTATGACAATCAGCAGGTTATTGAGGGAGTTGGCGAAATACTTAAAAACCGAGATTCCATAGATGTGAAATACCAGGAGTATATAGATAATACCATATTAATGTTGGCGGTAATTTATAGTGAAATGGGCGAATGGGAGACTTCACTGGAAACCTGGACCAATCTTATTACTAGTACGAGCGATACAGGAATGCTCTTTTCCGCCTATTACAATCGCGCCCTTTGCAATAATCAGCTCAATTTATTGGATCAGGCAATTGCAGACTATCAACAGGCTCTTTCGTATAATCCTGCATATATCGAAGGATATAAACAAATTGCTCTGATATATCAAATTGATAAACTGAATCCTGAAAAAGCACTTGAAACATACACAAATGGATTAATTCACAATCCCGATTCAAGCGACCTCCTGTATCTGAGGGCAGTACTCTATGAATCCGGTGGAGATTATCAAGCTGCCATTGCAGATCACTCCAGGCTGATAGAACTAAATGATTCACAAAAAGATTTTTACTACTCTCATCGGGCCATGAATTATTACAAAATGAGAGAGTGGGATTCGGCTCTGGCTGATATAAATACTTCCATTGACCTGCAGATTGTACCATTCGCTCAGGACTATGTTCTTCGTGGTGATATTTATATTGAATTAGGGATAACCGATGCAGCTATAACGGACTATACAAAGGCTATTTCCCTGTTTAGTGAAATAGATGAAGAAGATCCTCAAGTATACGGCAAACTGGCAAATCTCTATATGAACAACGGTGAATTCTGGAGTGCCATTGATAACTTTTCTGAAGCCATACTACTCGCCAACATATGGGACTCTGTAGATGAATATTATCGGGGGCGCGGATTTTGTTATGCTTCTGTCGGATCTTATGATTCCGCAGTTGTAGATTATAGCATGGCTACATATTTAAACCCAAATCCCGACTACTATCGCGAATTAGGGGATGTATATGCGGCAGGGAATGATACTGCTGCCGCTCTTTCCCAATATAATGAATGTATTTTTCTCCGTCCTGAACCCGATCCAATTGATTATCAAAAACGGGCCAATCTGCACTATGCAATGGGTAATCCCAAAGGTGCTATTGACGACTATCTGATAATTTCCGAACTAAAACCTTACGATGATAGGGTTTGGTCCGATCTTGGTAAGTTGTATCAGGCAGCCCAAATGTATCCGCAAGCTGTTGATAGTTTTTCAGAAGCTGTCTCACTAATGTTTAATGATGAGTATTATTGGTGTGAAGAGTTCTATTTTCGTGCCTATTCGAATATGATGATAGGTAAATTTTCCGAGGCACTAGCAGATCTTGATCTTCTCATTTCTCTGGATGATACTATTTATGATCCGTTTTATTTACGCGGATCAATTTATGAATCAATAGGCGATTGGGAAAAAGCCGCTCAGGATTACCGCAGACTTGCTGAAGTCATCACAAGCAATTACGAAAACCCCCAGCTTCTGGAATTAGCACAAAATGCGCTGGCTGCCGCTGAAATCCTGGATGCGAAGCTCTAATAAAGAAAATCAAGAAAATCACGGAATGCAAACCAAAAAAAATACCGCGGCAGTTTATCACTGCTGCGGTATTCCTATATATAATCGAGGTTCTTTCCAGTTTTAAGGCTGTTTTGAACCGTCTGGGTGCGAAGTTTTACAGGGTTCTGCTTAACACTGCATTCAGTTTTTTTACAAAATCTGCTGGATGCTTCAGCATAACACCCTCTGCCAGCATCGCCTGATCCAGTAGAATCTGACTGACATCAGCTATTAACTCTTCATCTTTTGACTCGCCCAGTTTCTTCACAATCGCATGATCCGGATTGATTTCCAGAATCGGTACAAATTCAGGCATCTCAGTCTGTCCCATTGCTTTCAGCATCTGCTGCATCTGTACAGTAGGATCATTCTCATCAACAACAATACAGGAGGGCGCTTCAGACAATCTGGATGATATAACAACATCCTTAACCTTATCACCAAGAGCATCTTTGATCTTCTTTGCAATCGGTTTGGAAGCCTTCTCTTTTTTCTTGTCATCATCAGTTTTCAGATCATCAGCTGCACTGGATTTGTTGATGGCTTTCAATTCAACATCAGCATATTTTCCAACGGTAGGCATTACAATATCATCAATATCATCATCCATGATAAGAACTTCAATACCCTTTTTTCTGTATGCTTCAATAAGCGGAGAATTTCTGAGTGTCTCATCTGATCCGCCGGCAATATAATAAATTGCTTTCTGATCCTCTTTCATACGCTCTTTGTAAGATGCAAGACCGGTAAATCCCTCAACCTCTGTTGATTTAAATCGTACAAGCTCCATTAATGCTTCCCGGTTTGCATAATCTGAGTAAAGTCCCTCTTTCAGCGGCCGATTAAACTGTTCAACAAACTTCACATATAGTTCCGGGTTGGATTCTGAAATTTTCTTGAATTCACCAAGGATTTTTTTAACAGAAGAACTTTTTATTGTAGACATAATACGGTTCTGCTGCAGTAATTCGCGGCTTACATTAAGAGGAAGATCTTCTGAGTCTATAATTCCCCGAACAAACCTGAGGTAGGCCGGAAGCAGTTCTTTCTCATCATCAGTAATAAAAACCCGTTTTACGTAGAGTTTAACACCTGGCTTGTAATCTGCCTGAAAAAGATCAAAGGGAGCTTTTGCAGGGATAAAAAAGAGCGTCGTATATTCGATAGCTCCTTCGGCTTTTGTATGAAGATAGAAAAGGGGATCGGCGTTATCGTGTGCAGTAGTTTTATAGAACTCGTTATAGTCCTCGTCAGTAAGCTCTGATTTCGGACGTTTCCAGAGTGCGGCAGCCTTATTGATCTGCTCTATTTTATGCTCAACAACTTCTTTTCTGTCATCACCCTCACCCTCAAAGGTTTTTTGGTCATACTCAAGAAAAATGGGAAAAGCTATATGGTCTGAGTACTTTTTAACAAGCTGCTCTACCTGCCAGCGGTTTGCATACTCTTCACCTTCATCATTGAGATGAAGAATGATGGTGGTACCATGCGTATCCTTTTCAGCCTCATCGATTGAATAAGCATTCCGCCCGTTGCTGCTCCACTTCCATGCTTTATCTTCGCCTGCTTTCCTGGTTATTACTTCAACTTTTTCGGCTATCATGAAACAGGAATAAAATCCCACACCAAACTGACCGATAAGATTTGCATCTTTTTTTGCATCACTCTGCATCTGGTTGAGGAATTTTTTTGTTCCTGAACGGGCTATAGTTCCCAACTGTTCATTCAGGTCATCCTCATTCATACCGATACCGGAATCTTTAATAGTCAGGGTGCGTTTCTTTTCATCAGTAAAAGTAATATCAATTCTCGGATCAAATTTGATTTTTTTATAATCATCATTGGTAAAAGTAAGATATTTCAGTTTATCAAGTGCATCTGATGCGTTTGATACCAGTTCTCTCAGAAATATTTCCTTATGTGAA
>JADHUD010000159.1 GCA_016784705.1 Spirochaetia bacterium
ACTGGCAGGAAGAAATCTCATTAAAGTTCAGTCCATGGCATGGCTGCTTCGCGGACTGATATGCCTCGGCTATCTTCTGCTCTATTTTCTTCAGGGTCAGCCTGCCGTCTATCTGATACTTCTGATCTACACGTTATTTTCCATTGTACGTACTGTCGGTGTGGTTATGTTTAAACCGGTCATTCGCATGATAACTACGAATAATAACCAGGGAGAAATAGTCGGGAAAATTAATATTGGTTTTCAGCTGTCTGCAATTTTATCAAAAGCTGTCAGTTTTCTGGTAACTGCTGTGGAACGTTTTTCCGGGGCTGCCGGGCTGGTTGGATTACAGATGCTCGGTGTCTTTGTAAATACATTGGCAGCCATCAGAATACGTAAAATTCCCTGCCGCGAAACTATAGAGTATCAGAAGGGACGCGGCATGCTGATTCAGCTGCGTGATGCATTCCGTTCAATAAAAATCCGGCGTGTTCTGATTCTTCAATGGCTCTTTACCGCAATTACGGTAATGGCTGGTCTTACTATTCCATTTCTGAGAAACAGGACAGGACTTTCAACCAGCGGGATATTTCTCTACTCAATGGGAATAACTCTGGCAGCTATCCTCTCTGCTATGTTCGTCAGAACTTTTGGGGATAAGGTCGGTAGTAAACCGCTTATGGTTTTCGGATCTCTAGTTGTAACAGTTCTGATATTCGGCTGGGCAATTGCTCCGGAAACTCTGCCGGTAGTGATCTATTATATTTTGGGTTTTCTTGTGATATTCATGATTAATATAAACAATATGCTCATAAGCCGGCTTATTATAAAGCGTATGCCTGAGGAAGAGGCTGTGGGTTTCAGTTCGATGGTGCAATTTATTATAGCAATTATCTCTCTTGTTTTAGGAATTGTGGGGGGATGGTTGATTGATTTTGGTCCGGTAGATTCTGGAAAACTTTTTAATCAATACTCCTTGACCTTTTCATTTGCTGCAGGACTAAGTTTAATCTCTTTTATTATTACCCTGCGGGTTAAGGACAGTGAGAGTCTTTCCGGAAAAGATGCAGCTTCGATACTGCTCTCTATTTATGGGCTTAGAGCATATTTGAATATTAACAGACTGCAGAAAATTGAAGATCCTGTTCGTAAAAAGACGGTGCTTCTGTCAATTGGCAGCAATACTAATGATGTAGCTACCAGTGAAATTAAACGTATGCTGCTCTCTCCATTCTCGTCAGAGAAAACCGAATTGATTCGTGGGCTTTTTTATCGCCCGAGGCCTTCGTTGCTTCCCCTGTTGTTAAAAGATGCTGCAGATGAGGGTTCCTATACTCGTGAATCATCAATTTTTGCTTTGGGAGCATTTCCTGGCAAAGAGACTGAAAAGCTTCTCCTGACTCTTCTCGATAGTGAAGATGCTCTCATGCGCACCTCAGCAGCTAAATCTCTTGGAAGAATAGGTCATACCGCTTCACTTGACCGTATTCGGAAAATATTTGCTGAAGAGAGTGACATTCGTTGTGTCATGAATTGTTTTATTGCTTTACATAATATGGATAAGGAAAGTACATACCTTCTTGACCTGTTTTCTCTGCGATGGACAGGGGAAACTCAAAGTTTTCGGCAGGGTATTTATTCCTTAAATGCTGAGTTCTGGCATTACAATCCGGAACTTTCTCATCTCTTTCAGCTTAGTAATGGACGAAAGGGTGCGGGTATACGTGATTTTCTTGATGAAACTCGTGATCACCCGGATTTTCTGGCTTCACATAAGGATTTGATTATCTGGTTCAAGGAAGATAATTTTACGTCGATAATTGCTTTTTGCCGCAAGGTTCTTGATGAGAATCTTACAGATCCTGTCAGGCAGAATATTAAAAAATCTATATTAAACAGGACGGAAAAGTCTGTTTTGATGGAATATGATGAGGTACTCGCAATGCTCTATTTTTCTTACCAGGTTGTTAAAGCGGAGTAAAAAAAGAGTACTTTTTTTACTCTTGGGAGTTTGCACGGCAAACTCCATGGAGCCGAAGAGAATAGTGGCAAAAGGGTACTTTTTTACTCCAGATTCCAATTTTTCTTATTCACAGATACCTACTGCATCAATCTCTACTAGAGCCCCTAATGGCAGAGCTGGAACTTCAACACAAAACCGTGCTGGAAAATCCCCTTCAAAGAATTCGCTGTATACGGCGTTCACTTTTGGGAAATCCTTCATATCGGTAATAAAAATCTGCAATTTTACTGCATTCTGCAGTGTGGTGCCAGCTGCTTCAAGCACTGCTGAAAGGTTTTCTAGACATTGTCGCGTCTGTCCCTCAATCCCTCCTTCCGCCAGAGATTTTGTTCCTGGAACTAATGGAACCTGACCTGAGCAGAATACCAGATTACCGGTTTTTACCGCCTGAGAGTAAGGACCCACTGCTGCCGGTGCTGATTCAGTAGATATGATTGTTCTGTTGATTGTTCTGTTGATTGTTCTGTTCATAGGTAATTCTCCTCATACCATAAATAATTCATTTTGTTCTCCAGCATTTGAATATTTTACGTAATTTCGGCAGTTATTGTAAGTATGAAAAAGAATAAAAATCCGAATTTGATGAGGAAAGAATCCGGGAAACAAGTTGGTGCAGCGGGTTTGCTTTGTGTGTTATTGATTTTGTTTCTGACTGCCTGCGGACCCGGATGTGTACTGCAGGGTTCAGGAGTGAACAGCGGAAAGAACGATATTACCATTATGAGCTGGAATGTTGAAAATCTCTTTGATGGAACTGATAATGGGACAGAGTATAAGGAGTTTGATCCCGGTGAAGGCAACTGGGACACATCCCGGTATCATACACGTCTGGCCTCTGTGGCAAGAGTAATAACCGAATTTATCAATCCCATACCTGATATAATTTGTTTGCAGGAAATTGAACATGCCGGCGTTGTGAATGACCTGTTGCGATGGAACTTGAAACAGTACGGCTTTAATTACTCTGCAGTTACCGATGCCGCTGGTTCAGCCATCCAGTTAGGAATAATAAGCAGATTTCCTATAACACAGGTTAAAATTCATAGTGCTGGCACAACGGGAGTTGCTGGTTATTCCCTTCGTCCGGTACTTGAAGTGGAGATTATTGTAGGAAACGAATCTTTGATTGTTCTGGTTAATCACTGGAAATCAAGAATTGGAGGAGAGGAAATTACAGAACCGGCAAGAATAGCATCAGCAAACATTGTCAGGCGAATTCTATACGGGAATTCCCTGAAAAACCCTGGTAAAATGATTGTTTGTGCAGGAGATCTCAATGAGAATGCAAATGAGTATGAGCTGGCAGGTGAGTTGTACCAAACGGCTTTAATGCCGCAGACAATTCCTGATACTTCTTCTGATACTTCAGCAATGTCTCTCAAAGTGACCGGATTTTCCGGGAACGTATCAGATGAGCTGGGGGTGCTGTATAATCCCTGGCTCGATACTAGTGAGGGTGTTATTACAGAAGGAAGTTATGTTTTTAGAAGTAAGTGGGCTGCTCTTGATCATATTATGGTTTCGGAGGCTGCTTTTGATAACGTTGGGCTTGATTTTTTATCGTTTACCACTTTTACGCATCCCTGGATGTTAAATTCCTCCGGAGAGCCTGCAAGCTGGAATATCAGGTCAGGTGAGGGGTATTCAGATCATCTTCCGGTTCTCATGACGTTAACCACCAGTTCTGTTAATACCCAAGTGTATCAGGATCAATCCCCGACTCTATAAGCAGACGTGTAAGTTCAACACGATAACCGGGGTAGTGAGCATCCATGGAGTAGGGTTTTAACGAGACATCACCAAGACGGATCAGTGTTCCTGTATGACGGTAACCAATAAGTGTGGGGGGAAGTATGGGAAAGAAATCTTTTTCTGTCACAAAACGGAATATTCTCTCATTTTCACCGTCAAGCTCCTTCGCAGCTGCACGGTTGAATACTCGCGGGATTCCGAAAGTAATAACAGTAAAATGTTTGTCCGGGCAGCTTCTGGTGAGATCGAGGTAGGCCAGCAATGCAACCATTCCCCCTGCGCTGTGGCCAATCAGCATAACCTGTGATCCGCTGAATGCTTTGATTCTTTCATGTATATCCTGGTATATTCCCCGGTACTTGCTCTGCATCCCTTCATGTGCTTTTAATTGGGGATTATCCTGATAAAAAATGGGTTTCAGATAATACTGCCAGTTTATCGTATTATCTACCGCATTCTTCGGTGCCTGCGTACCGCGGAAAACAAGATGAAGTATAGAGTTGTCCACTATTGCCAGACCCATTGTGTTTGTGGGGGAGTGTTCAAAATAATCAAGTTCCCACCCTGAGTTACGCCAAGAGTCTCTCTCTGACCAGACTGCTTCACACATACTGTAATAGCGGTAAATATCCAGAATTGCCGGTATCTCTTTTGAAGAAAAATCTGAAAGATGTGTACCGGCTGGATAGGATTGACAGGAAAATATCGCCAAAACCAAAATGGTTAAAAGAAAAATCAGGAGAATGTGGATAACAGGGTGAATCTGAAATGGATAACGCATATGCTCCTCCGGAAGCCTGAAGAAACCTCCAAAAATCGGATATGAAATTTATTTGAGCAGCTGTTTGTCAGCCATATTCAACTCATATACAATCTGTTCCAACTCAAGTCCAATATTGACATTGTGTACAACCACATGCTCTCCGGGTCTGTTTCCAAGAGTATCAAAGGGTTTTGGTGCCCTTAATCCTGCCTGGGTGAAATTAAGAAAACCCCGGACTCCGGAATCGAGCAGTCTGGTGAACACATCCTGGGCAGTTTGCTCCGGTACAGCTATTATAGCAAGTTTTATCTGTTCCCGCTCAATAACTTCTTTTATTTTTTCCATAGAATAAATGGGAACAGGGCAATCACTTTCTTCACAAATCCTTGTATTTGTGTCAAAACCTGCTACAATTTTAATACCATCAGATTCGAACCCGTTATATCTGAGAAGGGCACTGCCGATTCTTCCGCACCCGACAACAGCGGCTTTCTGAGATCCATCTTTTCCAAGGATATGGTCAAGACTGGTAATGAGCTTATTGATATCATATCCGCCGCGTTTTTGCCCTATTATGTTGAGCAGGGAAAAATCTTTTCTGACTATAGAGGCTGTAACACCTACAGCATCGCCTATATTATTGGCAAAGACCCGCTCAAGTCCGATACTTTTTAATTTACGGAGGATTCTGTCATATTTTGTTATTCGTATTATCATATCTTGATGCATAATTGAAGGGTAACTCCTTATGAATGCAGTTTGTAATAAATTAACATGTAACTTAGCATAATAAAATAATAAAAATTAAAATAATGTGAAAATAAACATATAAAATATACAAAAAGATTTAAATAAAATCAATACTAATTAATAAAAAATAATATGATATTAAATTGATTAATTATTTGATTTTAAGTAAAGTATAGGCAAATAAAAAGATTTCGGAGGGTGTATGGCTGTCACGAATGAAGCAATCAGTTTTTCTCCTGTTCTACATGATTTTATTGCTGAGTGGAAAGAGAAGCCCGGCAATCTGATCATGATTCTGCATAAGGTACAGGAAGAGTTCGGTTTTATCCCGCGTGCTGCGGCTGATAAAGTAGCTGAAATGATAGATGTACCGCTTGCAAAGATCTATGGGGTTATCACTTTTTACCACTTCTTTAAACTTGAAAAACCCGGCACCCATAATATTCAGGTATGCCTGGGGACAGCCTGCTACATGAAGGGCGGAAGTAATCTTATAGATGAACTTCAGAATCTTCTGGGAATAGCAGTAAATGAAGCAACAGCAGATGGAAAATTCTCCATTGAGGGTGTTCGCTGTGTTGGCTGCTGCGGATTGGCACCGGTTTTAGTTATTGGCGATGAAGTATTTGGAAAAGTTACAAAAGATCAGCTTCCCGGAATAATTGCCGGATTAAGTGATTAGCCCGAACCGGTTGGGATAAGGGTTCATCAATGCATGCAGCTGTTACCGATTTTCTTCTGGATATAATTCAGAACTCGATTGAAGCCAACGCAGAAGTAGTTGATGTTGTTATCAATCAATCAGAGACAGTGTTGGAGTGCAGTATTACCGATGATGGTAAAGGCATGACACC
>JADHUD010000160.1 GCA_016784705.1 Spirochaetia bacterium
CCATGCTTTTGACACGATCAGACGGAGGGCGTCCTCAGAAAAATGCTATTTTGGACAAGAGTGTTATTATATATAGAGGACTACTCTGTCAGGTATACGTCTCTTCTGAGCGTAACAAGTGTCCCAAGTGTACCGGCATGGCACACAAAACTGGCAGCCAATATTACTCCCTCCACGTGGCTCTCGATAATTTAGATGTCGATCAGATTTCCTATTTAAAGACTAAATCTTTCAAAATCTCTGGCAGCAACGGAAACTGAATGTGAGAAAAAGTCCATAAACCCAGAGACAAAGGCTTTGTCTAAACTTGATGGATCAAAAATAGCAAATTGCTCTCCGTAAATATTCTTAATTGCTAACGGCAACAAATTACTTGGAACAAAATCGGCGAAATCATTTTCAGAGGTTGCAAATGCAGTACCCTTATCCATGTTGAATGCATCGTTGTATTCACCGCATCGGTTAATAAAATAATTCATTAAATCTTGGGCGTATTGGGTGCTGTATGGCACAAGGCCAATTTGGGAACGTAATTCTGAAGTTTTGTATGCTTCACCAGCTATGTTAATAAACATCTGGTTATATGAATCGTTTAGAGCCTGTCCTTCCTTTTTAGATGGGTTTGGCTTTACAGTGGAAAATCCTAGATATACTAGCCACATTGAAAAATAGAGTGTTTCAACAGGGAACTCTGTTTCCTTACCAATTTGTGTTTTTAATAATTCCGTCATCGTAAGGTTTGAATTATGAACCAGCGGATCACTAATCTTACCAATGGCTTGCTGACGTTTCATCCTCCCACCGAAAAACATTTGCCTCTCCCTGCCAGAAATTGATGAAGATATTTTGCCTCTAAATTATTTCCAGAAGTCTTCTGCTGCTATAGATTTGCTGTAACTTTGTCCGCTATAGGTAGTTGTCTTATACGTTGTTATCCCTAGTAAGTTACCTTTATCGTCAAACAACCCGCCACCAGAAGAACCGGGTTCAACCGGTGCGGTGGATTCAATTAATCTATCTCCGTAATGCCCTTGCACACCGAAAATAGAACCTTCACCAAGGGTTCGATTATTGCCCAGTGGAGCACCTATCGTATATGCTCGATCACCCTGACGAATTTGGTTAAACCTCTTAACATTCGATATCGGTCTCACTTTAAGGAATAGAGAACGGATAAAACATTTGTCTTTAGAGTGTTCGGAGTGAATCAAATAGGAAATGTGGCCATTACCGCCTTCAATTATGTGAGCAGTAACGTACTCTCCCATCACGTGACAATTTGTGAGCAGGACAGTGGGTGAAATTGCAACAGCGGTTCCTTGTGACGACTGTGTTTTGATTTTATAAGTGCTACCAGCTACCAATTCATAAACACCAGATGCACTAAGGTTTCGAGTCAACCGATTTTGGGGCTTTGTTAAATGATTATCGTACTCAAAATCTAGATGCTTCGCTGAAACCCACCCTTTCTGCTTCCCATTCTGACTTTTATATCTAATCCGTATCCAGCATTCATTGGTATTAACCAGATCAACAATATATTTCCCGGCATTACTAATTCTTGCCTGAATTTGGTTACCGGTTCCCGGACCAGTTCGAATATTTAAATTCTTAGGTACAGTAATACCTACGTTCAGCAGTGGAAGGGATACTCGAAGATGTGAAGTGGGACATTCTCGTTTGTGACGAGCCTTAGCAATCGAGCGAGTAATTAACGGGCCATCCAAAATCCTGTCTTCATCAATTGATTTTAAGGGGCTTTTAAGGGATGGGAATTCATCAACTTGCTTTGGGGCAGATTTCGAACCTGTTCCTAGCAACTTTATTAAAGCTTTACGAATTAGTTCTGGATTTGCTGCGTCAGCATTTGGTGGCACTAATCCAAGCCCAACAACGAGCATCACTAAAAGGCGCAAAGTCATTTTACAACTCCGAGTATTTCAACTTCGAGGAATTCTGAATTGCGGCAAATTACTTGAGCATGAAGGTATGATGTGTGTCCACCTAAACTAGGCGGCAATCATTAGCTTTGGCGATCAGATCATTCGTAATGGGGCGGCTGCTACCACTATCCTCACTCACTCATGTATAAACGTAACAATATCAACGCCCACTAATTTGACCGGCGTATCTGGAAACTTCCTAACGTCACACAGGATTCTGGCATTTGCCCCATAAACGGGGAAATCTTGTCTAAAACAGGGTTATTACGCCTAAACTTCAACGCCCGAGCAGAGAGTTCCTGTGTGCTGTCACGTACCGCAGGGAAACGAACCACCAGTGAACATCAATGACCGCTTTTCTATGCTCAACGGAAATCATTTAGGGTCGGTGTTTTAGTCTGCAGTTGACCCAGAACGGACTTGATACCTAGCCTTTATTAAAACACCAATTTCTCCATATCTCTCGCATTATTGCGGTGAAATTAACAGCAAATTTCTTTCCATCACAAATGGGAGAGGCAGCCATTTTTTGTCGAAGAGTGGCACGGAAATCCGTGATCCGACTTTTATCGTTGGCAAGTTCCACAGCCAGCTTTATGTAATTTTCCCGGTTGCTTGCGACCAATTCATGTAGGCCAATCGTTTTCAGGTGGCTCAAAGAATGACGGCTTGCAAATGTCTCACCGGGAAACGTGATTACAGGAACACCCATCCATAAGGCCTCATAAGTGGTCAATCCACCTGAATATGGAAATGGGTCGAGGGCAATATCCACGTGGTTATACCGTTCAAGCAATTCGACATGAGGGGAGTGGCCCTCAATTATTATTTTTCCTTTATCTGCCCCTTCTGCCTCAAACATTTCTAAAATACGATTTCTATTCGTTACTGAATCCATGCCGCGGTATTTTATCAACAGTTTAGAATTAGGCACTTCCATCAAAATTTTTGCCCATACCGACACCACCTCAGCGTTGATCTTTATTGGATTGCTGAAAGAACCGAAGGTTACGAAATTATTTTTTGAACACGGTGATAAATCAATTGCAGGAGCATATTCAGGAGGTTCGTAACATAGCCATCCATCCGGCATGCGAACCACCGTCTCACTGTAAAATTTTTCTTCGCTGGTGGTGGTTGAATACTTGTCAGATAACAAATAATCGATTGCCGATAAACCTGTTGTTCCGACATACCCAGCCCAAGCAACTTGAATTGGGGCTAGCTTTTTTGCAAATACCAGCAATCTATTTCCGGATGAATGCCCTGCCAGGTCAACAAGAATATCTATTTCATCATCTGTAATCGCTACCGAAAGTTCATCATCGGAATAGTCACGACTATCCCTCCAGCCATCACTGGATGCTCTTATTTTGTTCGTTTGGGTATCTCCGGAATGATCAGAATAAAGAACGGTTTCAATTTCAGAATTTTCCAAATTTTTTAGGAGGGGAACAATAAAATAACCTACTGGGTGGTGCCCCAAATTAGGAGATACAAAGCCTATTCGAATGCGCCGGTCAGGGTTGGGGGCATTTTTATGTTCTGTATTGACTTTATTCTGCCCATAACTTCTGTCCCATTCCCGATGCAACTCGTATAGCTTTTCATGGCTTTGTCCACATCGATAATGTTCGGTTAAAAGAATATTGCTGAGGATATAAGCTGCATCAGGTTTTGTATTTAGGGCTTTTCTGTAGTTCTCAATAGCCTTCTCTAGATTACCCAAATTGCTATAGGTATTACCGAGATTGTTATACGCTTCGGTGAAGTTAGAATTGAAATCTATAGCCCTTTGATAGCAGGTTAAAGAATCGTCGGGACGTTTTAAATCCTTGTAAATAAGACCTAGATTATAATGGGCAGAGGCTGAAGTTGGATCAATACATAGTGCTCGATTAATGCTTTCTATCGCTTCCTCTGTTTTTCCTTGTTTTCTAAATGTAAGACCAAGATTAATATGCGCATCAACGAAATCAGGGTTTATTTTCAATGCATTGAAAAAACTTTTAATGGCATCATCTTGCTGACCAATTTCACGGTAGGCACTCCCAACAAGGTTGTGAGTATCTTCCGAGTTTGGGTTTATGGTTATGGCTTGGCGAAAAGTATCCAGGGCTGAATCAAATTTCTTAAGCTCCATAAATACAACCCCAAGATTACAATAAGCCTCTATATAATCGGGTTTGGCGGAAATAGCTTTCCTGTAGGGAACGATTGCATCTTGGAACTCCCCCTTCTCATAAAAGGCGGCCCCCAGGTTGAAGTTTGCCTCGACCAATTCGGGATTTGATTGGAGAGCCTTATGGTGGCTATTTATAGCCTCATCCAGCATTCCCATATCCTTATACAACACTCCAACATTCGTTAAGGCGATGGCGTAGTCGGGAGCAAATTTTAAGGCTTTTTGAAAACTTGAAAGAGCCTCATCAAAACGCTTTAGTTCTTTTAAAGTAAGCCCAAGATTGTTAAGTGCTTCAGGGTAATCGGGCTTGAGGTTAAGAGAAGTGTGATAGCTTGATATAGCTTCATCAAAGGAACCCAATTCTATTAGAATATTTCCGAGAAAATGGTGAGCGGTGCAGAACTTGGGGTTAATTCTTACGACTTTTTCAAAACAATCTTTTGCCTTAAGCTGCTCCCCTTGCTCACGAAAAATATTTCCAAGATTAAAATGTGTTCCCGCCGCATCCGGATCGATGGTTACGGCCTTTTGGTAACAAGTGGAGGCCTCTTCAAGGTTCCCTTGGTCTTTTAGTACATTTCCTAAATTGTGTAGGGCATCCGCAAAGTCAGGCTGTATCGAAATTGCGCTGCGAAAGCTTTCTGTGGCTTTCTCCAGTTCCTCCAATCCATTATAGGCGGCACCAAGGTTATTGTGTGCTTTTGGAAAGTCAAAATTGAATGATATTGCTTTCGAAATGAGTTCAACAGCCAATCTGTTGTCCCCTCGCTGAAGAGCGATTACACCAAGCAGATGAAGGGCGTCAGAATGATTGGGATCGGTTTCCAATATTTTCTGATAAGCAATTTCCGCTTCTGACAAACGACCCGCCTTTAGTTGCTTCATGGCTAGGTCAAGAGATTGCTGTAGAGTGGGTGTCGATTGTTTTTGAGAGCCGCTACCTAAGGGGAAGCGTTTTAAATATTCATCCGCCAAGTTGGCATTTTCCTTCTTGTCAAATGCCATCAATGAGCGAAGAACAAGATCATATGCTCCGTATATGTCATTAAGGATCAGGGCTATCTTTTTAAGATTTTCTGAACTGAGCGCATCAAATTTCGTGAAGTCTCTGACAAATACGGCGTCCGCATAAGTCACTTGGCCTAAGCCTCCACGTGGGTTGTTATCCATAATCATCGGCTGAATAATCCGGCTTACCAGGGGGGCAAAGCGATGAAATGTAAACCCAAGTCCTCTCAGGAAAAGTTCAACTTCTGAAAATAATGGCTGCCCTTCATACATAGGAAGGAATTCAACCTCAGTATGAACGACAAGGCAGTCACGAAGTCGATTGGTGCCGTTACGGAAAACTTCTAATTCACCACCCTGAATGTCAATCTTCAGATAATCGATATTCCCGATCTCATCGACATCATCCAAGCGTACGGTTTGTATTGAAAGTCGCTTTTCGACCTTCCCCCATTCAGGAAACCCATGCAGATAACTTAACAGGTCAGCGTTAGGCTCCAAAAGAGACGTCATACCCTGAGCCTTACAGAGCTTTAATTCTTGTTGGGTGCCATCATAAACGGCGTGACCAACGTAAGTTTCGTTTGGTCCCTTTATGCCATTTAGCCGCGCCAATGCTTCTGGATTTGGTTCAAATCCATAAACATGCGCAAGACCCATTTCGAGGAGTTTCTTATAAGGAGGGTCGCCGTCAATCGGATTCGCACCAATGTCTACCACTTTTATAGGGTGCTCAATTTTTAGAAGCTCTTGGATTGAAGATCGTTTATGGGTCATAAGTTCCATAAATCACTTGGCAGTAAACGCTTAATTTGGGACTTTAATTGCACTTATTCTTCCTTGATTTAATGCCATGGACAAACATCAATAAACATCATTTGAATGTCGCCTCTTGGCTAACAGCGCCATAAAACCTTGACCACGATAAACTTCCGCTGTGGCGGGGGCAAGCGGACATTAAAAGGCAATAAGAATACATAGGGGG
>JADHUD010000005.1 GCA_016784705.1 Spirochaetia bacterium
CCCAAATGGGCAGATAGCTGATGTAGTCATTGAAGAACATCAATTTGCAATGCCTTGGAATTCTAGACGTTCACGCTCTACATGGGCAATAGATAGTACTGGTATTAATCAAATTGGATGCATTCATACTTCTCAAGGTCTCGAATTTGATTATGTGGGGATTATTATTGGTAGCGACTTAAAATATGATCCAGAAACTATGAAACTGTATACTTCATGGTCTGATTACAAAGATTCTGCTGGAAAAAAAGGATTAAAAAAGAACCACGAAAAACTAACATCATTAGTTAAAAACATCTATAAAACTCTTTTAACAAGGTCGATAAAAGGCTGTTTTGTATATTGCTGTGATAAGGAGTTAAACAAGTATTTGAAAGCTTGTCTTCCAAGAAATATATTGTCCCAGCATTAAATAAATCTCTGATGAGGAGAAAAAAATGCTCAAAGCACGAGAGATCTTACGATTAAAACATGACGTCGGTTTTTCGCTACGGGAAATTGGCAGCATCTGCAGGTGTGAGAAAACCTGTCTCCCTTGGAACTCCACATACTTACCCTAAGCTGCTGATGAAATATCCAGGACAATTATCTCTGCAGGGCAATTATCTCTGGAGGTATAAAGAGATTGCTCATGAATTAAGAAAAATCAACATCGATATCCATGTGAATAGGATTATCAGTACATTTCGGAAGCAAGGATTACTTCAACCAAAAGAGACAAACTTTCAAATCTATAAGTTATTCTTTCAAACAACCGATCGGGACAATCTTTACACCATCCGGTCTGGTATAAGTAATTTCCCCACCTGTCAAGATGATTAATGCTTCTGACTCCCGTAAATCAAGTCCCTTTTTGAGATTTTTAGTCTTCTTGATCAGGCGTTCTACTTTTAATAGAAGAGCTGCTCCTTCTTCAATACCTTTACCTCCCAGTTTAAATTCTATCAGGGCATAACTACCAGCAGACTAAAAGATGGCAAGACTGCTTGGACATTCATCATCTCCTCCAGAAGGAATTCTTGATACCCTCAGGACAAAAGGGACCAAAAACAGGATATTTCCTAGACCCTGCATTACTGGAAAAGTTCTAATCACGAAGGCGTGCATTATTTATCTCATCCGGGTTTTGAAATCAACTGGAATGTGGTAAATGTATAATATTATTCATACTGGATATAATTCATTATGTTTTACTTCCTTCAATCTCTACTCAATTCAGTATTGCATAAAATCTATAAATACAGCGCCTGCTTCTCCTAATATGAAATCACTCACGGAACGTTTTATCGGAACTTTAAGAAAAGAAGCTCTTGATCATTTTCTTCTGTTTTCAGAGAAGCAGATACGAAATATCATCACAAATTATGTGGGCTATTACAGTACAAATAGAATGCATCAAGGGATTGAGAAGATCCCTGAATCTGAGATCCAAGAATGTTCCAGGGTTATCTGAAAAGAACAGATTTCAGGAGGTTTGTGCCACCACTATTATTGCTCAAGTGCATGAAGATGTATAAAAAAACGCACGTGTTTATTGAAATGGAAGAGAGAACCCTGGTTTGTAAACCATCAGGATAAAAACAACTAACAGCGGAATCACTCCTCCCAATGAAATCCAGAACCGCATCTTTAATAGACGCGTCAACTCCTGCGGAAGAACATCGGCAGCAGGATCAAGGTTTCCCATGATTTTTTTTATTTTATATTGTGTCGGAATATCACTTATAATCCAAATAAAACCGGATAAAAGAAAAAGGAGAAACGCCAGCAGCAGCCAGCCTGTTTCCATTATATCACCATACATTACTGTCAAAATAATCCCTGTTATAACCGAAACAATTATTAACGGCGAAGAGACCCGGGCGTCCAGCCAGGAAACAGTATTGTAGGTATGGATGATTACCTCTTTGCAACCCGATGTAAGACTTTTGTGTTCCCAGAGGATACCCACAACAGCATTGGCAAAGAAAAGAGTTACTGCCGCAATGTGCAGAAAGAGCACATGGGGATAGAGAGCTGGTCTGTTCAACAACTCTTTCAATTCTGTATTAAAAATAATTCCCAGGACAATCATAGCTGCCATGATAGAAAGGAACATATACAAAATAGTTTTAGACTTCTTTGTGCTTTCTTGTTTCATTATTACTTCACTATATATTATAGATTGATGAATTTCACTCTTTACAACTTTTATTTTCAAATTATCAATCAAATTTTGAGATGATTTATAGAAATATACTTATAAACTTATATACTTTTTATGTATTTTGCCTTTTGATTTGCTTTCATATTTCAAGCGGATATTTCAATCCACCAACTATTGTTCATCGTGTATTAATACTTTTCGCATGATTGCAAATATAATAATCATTGCCATACCTATGGCCGCGGTTACAACTATTCCTGGAGTATCTCCTATGCTATTTCTTTTTAAAACTATACCAAGAAGCGACCAAACGACAACAGCAGCAATAGCCCAATCATGCTCAAAGAAAAGAAACAAGCCGGCAATAATAACGGCAGCACTAATAACAAGAATTGTCCAAAAAACTTCTGAAAAGGGGTCTCCAAACCAACCAATGTTTACGAGGACAGCCGTTATATTGGCAATAGTTGCTACAGTAATCCAACCTAAATAAACGCTAAAAGGTACAATTGTAAAAAACCTTGTTTTCATATTTGATAACGATATTTCTTTTTTTTGACGTAAATATATAACTATCAGGGACAAAAGGATACAAATCATAAACCCCAATGATAGTAAGGGCATCTGCCAATGCCAGGAAAAAATCCATCCAATATTCACTAAGGATGATATGAAAAACCAGGGTCCAATCCTGTTGATAAAAATCGCTGGTTCTTTTTTGTTAAAAGCTGCATAAATTCCATAAACAGCAAAACTAATGAGCAGCAGATAAATAACGCCCCAGATAGAAAATGTCAATCCTGCAGGTACAAACAGATTAGGATACATATCCGATAATTGTCCCGTATCCAAACCGTTCAAGGGAAGGGTGCTGGCCAAAATATTTATAATAAGAACACCGGCTAGGATACCTGCGTTTATCAAAGACCATATCTGTGAAATTTTCTGCCTCTCCAATTGAAACTCCTTTTATTTATTCAAATAATAATCGCGTTTAATTGTAATGAAGATAAATAAAATCGTCAATTTAATCATTGAGTAATTAATAGGAAGAAACAGGAAACTGCTCCTGGAGGAAAAACTGGTTTAATTATCAGTTTACTAATGAATCATGAACTGGTGTTTCAAATAGATGCTTCAGGGTGGCAGTTCTGAAGGAGCGATAGTTTGATGATCATTTGAAGATGAATTACCTATTTATGCCGTGATTACAGCATTGCCTGACATCTATAGAGCTGGACAGTGGACAGCAATTCCTGCAGGATTACCAACTTGTATGACAGCAAAAATGGTTGCAGACAGACTAAATAAAGATTTGTAACTTATTTATTTCTAAAAGAAAAATCTTCGCTTATTTCCGACAACCCTCTGATATTTCGTTGTTTAAATATCCCGGAAAACTTCTGAAGATACTATTTTTTCCCATAATTCCCGGGAAGCTTCTGCATCAAGTGCATGCGGAGCTGGAATCTCTTCTGTTGTAAAGTTGAAAAACTTCCCCGTGACAGTCTTTACTGATTGTGAAACTCCAAGGTAATAGAGGGCAATCGCAGAGAGTTTGGGAGATTTAGCTAATGTATTGATGAAAAGATGTTTAAAGAACTTGTATATTTTTCCGTTATTTTCACCCATATTCGTTTTCACATCACCCGGATGTATTGCATTAATTGTAACATTACTATCCTTGAAATTTTCTGAAAATGGAATTAACGAAAGCAGCTGTGCTGTCTTTGCCACACCATAGCTTTTTAATCCTGTATAAAGGTGCCTTTCCCAAAGCGGATCGTCTAATTGAGCTCCAGCCAGCGAAAATCTATGTCCTTCAGAATTTACATATATGATTCTTGCCTGATTCTGCGTCTTTAATTTATCCATCAGCATATAGGTAAGAATAAATGAGCTAAGAAAATTTACCTGATAAACTTGCTCATACCCGTCTTTTGTTATTGTTTTTTTTGTAAGAAAGACACCGGCGTTATGGATGAGTACATCAATTTCACGATCTAGTTCTGAGAGAGTTTTTCCAATTCGTATTACATCTGACAAATGAGTGTAATCAGCAATGTAATAATCACAGGCAACTCCATATTTTTGCGATATTTCAGCTTTCAGGCTTTTAGACTTCTCGCGATTGCGATTTATGCAAATGAGATCTGCTCCATGGGAAGCATATTCTAATGCCGTATAATACCCTATTCCAGAAGTCGCTCCAGAAATGAGAACTAACTTGCCATTAGCACTCTCATGACATTCAGCCGGTTTGCTTTTATTATTTCTCAGCATTGCAGCAATGTTTGACCACTTGTACTCTTTTAAGTATTTATTCATATTATATCCATACTTCTACTTCAAATATTTTTTAGTTTATTGATAATTAGGAAACTATCACTTAGATATCAATAAATCATAGTAGTCCTTTTCTAGAAAATCATTTCCGCAACACCTTGAGTCATTGATCACCATAAAAAAGATGTGAATTATCGCATTCTTTGTGGAACAAAATATAAATCCGTAAGATCATAACCTTGATTGAGGGCTATTTCTTTCATCATTTTAACAGTATCCTCAGGTAATTCTGGAGTACGGGAAAGTAGCCAGAGAAAGTTCCTGCTATTATTACCAACAAGTGCCCATTGATAGTTTTCTTGGTCTAAACCAAAAACAAGATAATCAGCAGCAAATAGATTGAAAAACTTAACTTTCAAAACTCCTGGAATTGTATCATCGGGTCTCCAGGCAACCGCTTTTACTGAGGTGTATAGTCCTTCTAAACTATTCTTAAACCCACTATTCAGGACATCTAGACGTCCATCATCACGAAGCGAATATTCCGCAGTTGCTCCATAAATATTCTTTTCAAAATTACTGTTAAACCGTGCAATTTCGTACCATTGCCCTAAATATTTCTCCAAATCCAGAGTTGTTACTGTTTCTAAAGGGTCATCAATAAATTGGTTAGACACACATCCTGATAAGAAACATACCAGTAAAAAAATTAAAGCAAATATATAAAAAATATAATCTTTTTTCATTTCAAGGCTCCTTTTGACATTTATTATACCACTGTTTAATTGATATTTGTAATATTTACCCCGTGGTGTTGCATAATTCATCCGGGTTCCTTCAAGCCTAAAAACATTGCTAAAGATTAGCCTTATTTCAAACCGGATATGTTATACAATAAGTCTTGAAATAGAAAAAGCCGGCTTCCTCACTTTTTAAGGAAAACCGGCTCTTTCAATTGTATCAAATACATCCTACAAGGTTGTGTTTTATGGATGTTATTGATACAAAGCTCAGGTACAAGTTCCGGTGCAATTAAGAAAATGAAGATTTCATTCGAGAAACATCATCATTTCCATCCAAGTGCTTAATGATGAGAAATTAACGTACGCGTATGCTTTCTCTCTCCTATATTAATGAAATTATAACCGGCATAGATTGTACTATTTTGTATAGTGTTTTTTATTATTCCTTTTTTTTGTATTTTATATTATCCTAGTAGCAGGAAAAAGAATAATGAAAGATATTATAGAGATAAAAAAGTATTTAACTCGAAAAAAAGCTCAACTCAATAAGTATGGTATTACAGAAATTGGAATATTTGGTTCATATATAAAAAACTCTGCAACACCTAATAGTGATATTGATATCCTAATTGATATACAGAGACCTTCAACTATAGGTTTATTGGAGCTCTTGGAAATTGAAAACCAATTATCTGAAGAGTTGAATACAAAAGTAGATCTTGTTATTAAGTCTGATTTGAAACCTGCAATAGGCTCTCAAATACTCAGAGAGGTCCAATATATATGATAAAAGAATATTCGGATTCTCTAAATGATATTTTAAGATCCATGGAGCTTTCGCAAAAATTTATAAAAGATCTGACTTTACAATCATTTACAGAAGATGATAAAACACAATTTGCAATCATTCGATGTCTGGAAATTATTGGAGAAGCAACTAAACGTCTACCTGATAGTTTAAGAGAATCAAATCCAGATATTCCATGGAAAGCAATGGCAGGAATGCGAGACCGGCTTATTCACGGATATGATGTTGTAGATCCTGAAATAATATGGGTAACAGTTACGATGACAATTCCTAAGATTATTCATAAAATTAAGAAAATCGTGTAATTTAATATCCCTGCGGTGTTTGCATAATTCATCCCGTCCCGTGGGTTATTTTATTTGTCTGTAGAGGTCAAGTAAAACAAAGAAGTTATTACTAACAATGTAGAAATATACAATTCCCCGAGACCTTAAAGTTAAGGACCTGTTTGCTGGAGGTTTGGTTCCCCCACTCAATTTTATTACCATTCTAAAAGATTGGCAGAAAAATATAATTTTGTATGCTTAAATATTGATTATAAATTAAGTAATGAGGAACTTTTTCCAACACCATTAATTGATGCAAAATGTGGAATTCAATGGTTAAGAAAAAATAAAAATATTTACAATATTGATCCAAACAGAATCGCTGTTTGCGGGGGGTCTGCGGGTGCAAATTTAGCTTCACTTGTTGCAACAACTGCAGATAATGTTAAATATGCAACTGCAGAATATGAAGGGATTTCATCAAAAAGCAATGCTGCAATTTTATTTAATGGCGAATATGACATGATGGATTTATTAAAAAAAGGAAGTTTAATTGAAGCAATGAGAGATTTTCTTGGAGGAGATTTTAAGGAACTTCCAGAATTATACAAGGAGATATCATCTATTAGAAAAATTAATAGTGATACCTGTCCAACGCTTCTATTACACGGGACAAAAGATGATTGTGTTTCACATAAACAATCAATTGCGTTTTATAAAAAATTGAAAATGAATGGTGTGTATTCTGAATTAGAGCTATACCCAGAAAAACCACACGCATGGTTTAATCATGAAACAGACAGATTAATAACTTTAAAACGAATGGAGAGCTTTCTCTGTAAAGTTTTCAATTTGTAGTATTGGATTTCTTTTATCAGGAGATCTTACTGAAAACAAGATTCACAGGATGAATTTGTGATGCTGCAATTATGAACAGCGATAATCTATCTTTCATATCTAAATTTATTTTCTTTTTTACTCTGACCTAGATTACGTTTCCTGAATATTATTGGAGCCCGTGGGTTATTTTTTTCCATCCGGCAACAAAACACGGTTGTAAATCTGAAAATTTACTATTTTATTTATGCTGGATATAATACATCATGTTCAACTTCATTCGATCTCTACTCAATGCAATATGCAATACTATTTTCAGGAAAAGAAAGAATATCATTTTCACCATGCTTCTGCTCAAGAAAGAGAATGAAATCTATAAACTTCACTTCAATCTTAGTTTCTGAGAAGCATATTCAAAATAGTATTTCGGAATATGTGAAATAGAATAATCCCAAGAGAATGCATCAAGGGATTGAAAAGATACCTGATGCTGAGATCCAAGTAAGCTCCTGTGCAATAAGAAAAACGCAAATATTATCCGGACTGCATCATCATTATTATCGTTCAAGCGCCTAAAGATGAGAAAAAATAACGGACGGGAATAGCGCTTCCCATTAGTTGGGAAGATTCCATTTTCTAAGATATTTAGAATATCCTTTTTGTAACTACTTAAATGCAGTTTTGCAGCTTCTTGTAAATTCATAGTTCCCTTTTTCTTGTAAATATTGTTGAACAAGAGAAGAACTATTTACTATTAACCATCTTAAATGTATCTTATCCCAAATTTGAAATAATAGCATAAACAATCACGATATTAGGATATTATAAGGATTGATAATCGAAAGCGTTTACCAAGCGTTTACCAAGCGTTTACCAGATTATGAGATTCCTCTGGATGTTCTTGATGCAATGATAAATATTTTAGCTATATTTTATCGTCCAAGGGCTAGTATTCCCCAGTATCCCCTTTAATCGTTACATATTTGAATAGATCCTGTAAGAATAAATCTGCCAGTCTCAGGTTTCTCGTCAACTTCGGTTTGAAAAGAGGAAAGTGTTCCCCGCCAGCTGAGGTTCCCGTTCCAGTGCATGATTATGTAAAAGAAATAATGCACAGGACTATCTATGCTGATCAATATCATTAATATCTTCATTATGAGATGCAATCCAGATCTCCGTATGAACACGCACACAGGAGACTGCTTCGTTCACATCCCTGTTCATAATAGCCTTCTGCAAATTCTCATGTGCCTCATACACCCCGGAATGGATGGGGTTGATCGTCGGGGCAAATAGCTCGATGATGAAGTTGTAGATATTCTCAACGATTGGATTATGTGAGACCTTTCCCAGAAGCTGATGGTATGTGAGATCGAATTTATTTGCATTCTCCCGTGATACATTTTCTTTCAGCAACTCATCAAGAAGGTTCCAGATCCTCGACGGATCTCTAATACCCCATATGCTGTAAGAATCTTAACCGCCTCTCTGACTGAACTGCGACTGACTTTCAGACCTTCAGCAAGAACCATCTCACTTGGGATCATATCTCCGGGTTTTAATTTCTGGCTTATCAGGAGTTCCTTGACCTTCTCAACAACTATCTCAACAGAAGAGAGACGTTTTTCATCAACAGCAAACATATCATCCATTAAACAAGATCCTCGCTTTTTTACTATGAGAAATACTGATTATATCTGCCGAGTTGTAATACAACAATAATTATGAGTGTAAATTTCAATTAGCACTTGAAATTTACACTTTGCTGAGTTATCATTCAGTAAGATGATTCACAGACAATTACGTTCTGAAATAATATCCTCAAGTAAACTATTTCCCATAATAACACTAACTGGTCCCCGTCAATCTGGAAAAACCACACTAGTTAAAGCCTGTTTTCCTGATCACACCTATTGTAATCTTGAAAATCCTGAATTAAGAACATTGGCTAACAACGACCCTAAGACTTTTTTTCATATTTATAAAACACCAATGATTATTGATGAAGTCCAGCGCGTTCCTGAACTTCTTTCATGGATTCAGATTTTATCAGATGAAAATCCAATTCATGGACAATATATACTGACGGGTAGCAATCAATTTCAGCTTAATGAGGCAATTTCCCAATCGCTAGCTGGAAGAACTGCAGTATATAATCTTCTTCCATTATCATTATCTGAACTACAAGGACATTATTCGGAGACTCACCAAAAAGAAACTACAATAGTAAATGGATTTTTACCAAGGCTGTATAGTGATAAAATCCCAGCTGATTTGATATACTCAAACTACTTCAGGACATATATTGAACGTGATGTACGCTTGATGGTCAATATTAAGAATCTCTCCCAATTTGAAAATTTCATCAGATTACTTGCCGGGCGAATTGGTCAAATTGTTAATCTTTCATCTCTATCCAACGACATAGGTGTCTCTTCTACTACATTGAGCAGCTGGTTATCAATCCTTGAGGCATCATACATTATCTACAGATTACCTCCGTATCATTCAAATATGAGAAAAAGAATTACAAAATCATCAAAATTATATTTTGTAGAAACTGGTCTGGCTACTTGGTTACTTGGTATAAAGACACCTGCACAATGCATCAGAGATCCTCTATTTGGAAATTTATTTGAGAATATGATCGTTATAGAGGCAGTTAAACAGCGTTTGAACATTGGGAAAGAACCTCAGCTTTATTTCTATCGGGACGATAAGGGGCATGAAGTCGATCTAATTTTCAATAAACACCGTGTACCCTATCCGATTGAAATTAAATCATCAATGACCTGGAATGATCATTTCTCTAATGGAATTAAATGGTTTCAAGCGGCTAGCCCAACATGCGGTAAAGGTGCAGTAATATATTCTGGAGATATTGAATTTGATCGAGAAACATATATGGTAAGAAATTTTAATTCAGAAATTCTCACACAACTTGATTAATATTTTATATCCCCCGTGGTGCTGCATAATTAATCCATATCCTTTCAAGCCCGTTCTATAGCTTTTTCAACTTTTAAGCGCTACTTCGAAAATAATTATGATGCAGACCTGATAAAACTGATTCTTTATTAATCTTTCCATTTTTCTCAAGAGTTGGATTTACCGGAATTCTATTGAGTCCTTGATGTGGTCTTTGATTATTATACAAATACCCGACACACTACTGGCAAGGATTTTTTAAACAATCAAGTGTGATAAGAAATAAAACAACTTGTAATTTAAGATTTGATATTTTCAAGATAATAATTCAGCTTTTCCACTTCGAATACCGGCAAGCCAATCAAATTACTCTTTAGCTCCTTTCCTATATCGGCTGGAGGTACTTTATGAGAAATTGAAGACAGCCGCTCTCGTCTTTCCATGAGATCAAATTTTACTGCATATTCTGGATTTTTTAGCTCTATATATTTCCATAAGGACTTAATTTTTCCCGTTTTGCCTGCCTTAACTTCAATTGGATAAATATTCCCACCATGGGAATAGATAAAATCTACTTCTGCAGCACCTTTTCTTTTATTGTTAAGCCAGTAATACAATTCCGGAGCCGGGGTTTTGCTATTGAGATATTTAAGATGCTGTGCAATAAACTGTTCTGCCATATTACCTTTGGTCAATAATTTATCAGATGAAAGACTGAATATATCCCCCCATCTTGTTTCATGCAGAGCGTTATACAATCCTATGTCAAGAAAAAAGAGTTTTAAAGTAGCGGGGTTTGTTCCTGCCGAGAGGGGTAATCCGTTACAATAATTAAATACAGTCTTAATGATAACACCGGCTTTTGCAAGCAAATCAATCGCTGTTTTCACACTGCTTGAATGAACAGGTGCTATATCTGAAAAAATAACTTTTTTTCCAAGATTTGCTGCCGTATATTCAAAGACATCGATAACCCGGGAGTATTCTTTATTTGATGTATATTTGGGTATATCATCTCTATAGGTTTGAATTATAGAATTCTGGATATCGCGGACTTCCTCGTGACCTCCTCCATCTATCCAGCACTGAACTGCTTCAGGCATACCGCCAGTATAATAATACTCCTTCAGTAAATCTGCGCCTTGTTCCAACCAGGAAGCATCGCTTTCATCCTGAAGTGTCCGTTTATGTAATTGTTCTAAAAAAATATCTTCTTTTTTTGCTGTGAGAAATTCGCTGAATGTCATTGGTCCAAGTTGATAATACTGCACTCGGCCGACAGGCATGGAAAAACGGGCAGCTTCCATCGCAATTTCCAGCAATGAACCTGCTGCGATAATCCGTAACTCGGGTCGCTTTTCATAAAAATAGCGTAAGCGGTTTATCACTTTGGGTTGGAGCTGGACCTCATCGAAAAAAATCAGCGATCTGTCAATAACTTTTTTCCGAGCGATAAGCTCTATTTCCTGCAAAACCTTTTCAACTGAGAAAGATGTATCATTTTCAATCTGCCTGAGTTTGACTGTTTCAAAATCGAGCTCAATCAGGCCGATATCATTTTTTTGACAAAATAGTCGAACTAATGTTGATTTTCCGACCTGTCGTGCTCCCCGCAGAATCAGCGGCTTGGAGTTCGATTTATTATACCATGTATCAAGAAAATGCAATGCTTTGCGTTCCATAATTGAATTTATCACAAATACTACCATATTTGCAACCTATTGCTGTAGTTTTATACCAATTTAGGTATCTGTTTTGGTTCATTGTTCTGGAATTTGTCGGCTGCTGTCCGTTATGCACTGCAAAAAGAAGGCATAAGGATTATCGATCAAGTGCTTATTGATATAAAAATTCTTACCCTTGGGTATATTTTTTTATTTTCTAACTATTGCCATCCGTCCAATCAGTTATTCTTAATCCTTCCACTCGTGCAAATTCTTTTGTATTATTTGTAACTACAATCAACCCACGACTTCGGGCATGTCCTGCTACATGAAGATCATTCACACCAAGATCCGCTCGGATATCGCCATAATGCATTGCAGCTTCATTATCGTAGGATAAGACTTCAAGTCGGGAGATAAAATCTTCTACTCTTTTCATATTTTTTTCAGGGAGTGAGCTTTTTTTCAACTCCATGTATCAATTCAGCAAGAGTGATGCTGCTTATACACATCAGATCAGTATATTTATTAAAAACATCAAGCAATTCTACAGGTCGTCGTTTAATCACATACATAACAATGTTCGTATCCAGCATAAATTTCAGCATGTTAAAAAGATTCTCTCTCTGATTGGAATTGAGAAGCTCTTTCTACCATAAAATCATCAGTAACAGTTTTATCAGTAGATAAGAAGAAATCATCCCATGTTTTTTTTACGGGAGAGATTACTCGGGTATCTCCAATTATTCGAACGGTTACTTTCTTAACATTCTTTGGGAAACGTGTTTCAGCCGGCAGCCTAACTGCCTGAGTTCGATTATTTTCAAAAACTGAACCTATTTTCATATTGCCCCCATCGCTCTATACATAGAGTATATTGCAATATTGAAAATTTGCCAAATGATGACACGTGGGTTTTTTTTATTCATCCGGTGACTGAAGATGGTATTTTTACTACAGTATAAATTCTGGATATAATACATACTGTTAGCTTCCTTCGATCTCTACTTAATACAAGATGCACTAGGATTCATTATTCGCCATAGATTTCATAACTCATGACGAAGGGTCTCGTTGAAGACGACTGCCGAAACAGTCGTTTTCAGTGCCATTGATCTTAATGACATTAGGATGCCGGGTATCACTTCAACAGCCAGTACTTTTCCACTTCATCTGAATCTGCAGGAAGACTGAAGAGCATCCCGTCATAGCTCACGGTAATCGGTCCATGATAGATGTTCCCAGAATCACCTAAGAATGCAGGATGCAGAATGGATGCAGGGATGGGAGGGAGTATCTGGTTAAGGACCAGCTCACCCACATCAGCATCACGTGCGATACGGGCTGTCTCTTCCGTAAATGCATGGTAATCCTGAATATCTATTGCAACGGTTCCTGCAACAGTTTCCCCGCTCGAGTTGGAAGCGAGGGTCATGACATCCAGCATCTCAGGGTTCATAGCATCATGTATCAGAATATCGATTCCCCCTGATAATTCCATCAGCGTCTCGTCCGGTATGGTATCCCCACTTAGAACCACAGAGCGTCCCCCATAATCAATACGATACCCGAGGGCAGGTTCGATCGGAGCATGTGAGACGAGAAATGCTGTCACCCTTACCCCGTCATCGTCGAAGATGACTACCTGTTCATCTGCACCGAATCCGTCGATCACTACAGGACGCCCGCCGGCTCCACTTCTTGGGGCTATCGTATCCCCGTGATGAGCGTACCGGTACTCGGCATCAAGACTATAAGCCTGATTAAATCCTTCAACAACGGCCTCCACGCCAACAGGGCCCATCACCGGTATAGGCTCTGTACGTACACCATTCGTCCAGATCTTCAGCATCAGTTCACCAAGGTCCCCGATATGATCTGAGTGGAAATGGGTCAGCAGGACCGCTGTGGTTTCCTCCAAGGGGTATTGCATGAGTTCAAGGTTGAGAGTGCTCCCAGGGCCGCAATCTATGATGAACTGATGTTTCCCGGCAATCACGAAAGTAGAGATACCTACACGCTTGGAATCCGGCAGGGGAGCACCGGTTCCGGCCAGCCCGACATGAAGCCCATCAGGGAGGTCATCGATAGCAGAGGTTGTAAGTCTATCGCCTACACCGTAAGACCATACCAATGAGGATATCTTCGGGCGAAGCAGGAATCCTCCAGCTATCAGGATGAAGACGAGCCCTGAAGCGATGAGCACTCGACGACTGAACACAATCCTCAGCACCTGAAGCAGCTCCCCGCCTTCTTCTGATACAGCACGGGACAGGATTGCCATCAAAAGGATGATGATGAAACTGATCTCCATTGTCAGAGCACCCATGGTACTGGTCGGAAACGGATCAATGATCATACTGATAACCCGGCCGATGACCACAAAACCGAGAAAGATCGTGGGGATGATCAGAACCCAGCGATGACGACTGAGAGAACCGAAGACAACGAGCACACTCATCCCGAGAAACAATGCACCGATATCGGCCCGGAGAGAGTTGATGCCAGCTCCACCGGTACTCAGACTGAGAAATAGAGAAGATATCACTTCCGGCATGATCAATATTGCGATCCCGATCCCCAGCAAAATGAACCCAACAATAGCTGATAGAATCTGAGTAACCTTCATGGTCCATCTATGTCCAATGATCTGCCTCATCTTCTTGATCCTCCCGCCATCTTCATCATGAGATTCGCCACTTCAGGACAGTCATTCTGGTTCTGTCCGGAGACGATCTGCCCATCTATCTCTACATGGCCTGCAAAGAAGTCCCGGAACCTGGTCTCGCTCTGGTAATCTGCACCTGCTGCACGCAACTCCCGTTCAGGGTGCTGCGGTGTTATTTCAATACCGAACTCCCGTATCTGCTTGTCTGTTACCGCAGTGATGCGTCTTCCCTCAACGAGCGGATTACCTTTTTCATCTTCCGCATTCAACAGCCCGAGCAGACCATGGCATACTCCACCGATCACGACTCCTTCGGCATACGCTTCAGTGATCTTCTTTCCAAGGACTTCCGAGTATCCGAGATCATAAGCCGCACCCCAGCCGCCTGAAAGGAAGATAATGTCATATTCGGTGAAGTCGATATCATCGATCAGGAGTGAATGCTTCACTTTCTCCTGCAGCACCGGGTCGTTCTCAAAACGGTCTTCATAATCGCTTCGTACCAATCGTTTGAACGACTGCGGATCAACTGGGATCTCCCCTCCCTTGATACTCGCAATATCCACGTACATGCGTCCACCTTTGAACTCATAATAGGGAGCGGTCATCTCAGAGGCAAACACCCCGGTTTCCTGGCCACCTTCTCCGAGTTCATCATGGCTCGTCGTGATAATGAGAGCCTTTCCATATGGCAAGAGATATCGCTGTCCTGTGTAATCAGGATGCAATCCCATCGCATGCAATAGAGAGGGAAGAGCTATCATAACGACAGCCGTCACAACCAGGAGACTTGCGATCACGATCATAATGATCTTCAAAATCTTTGTACTTGCACTCATGCGTACCTCCATATATACTAACAATTGTTACGTTGTAACATTAAAGGATTTTTTCTTTTTTCGGTATACCTTTCCCATTAACTGTTACAAATAAGTTGGATTGAGACATGAAAAAAACACGACAGATCGAAGAGTCCAAAGAGATGATCGCTTCATCCTTCAAAGATCTGATGAAGAACAGCACATTCTCAGAACTCACGCTCAGTGAGATAGCTGACCATGCAGGTGTTAACCGCATGACGATCTATCGTCATTTTAAGAGCAAAGAGAAGATCCTTCTGTATTGTGCTCAAAAGAGTCTTGAAGAACATAAAAAACAGGCGTCAAACTCATTTCGTCCGAGTCAAGAACTCATCTACCAGCGACTTGAATGGATCAGGACACTTCCGCAACTTCCCATCCTGCTGCAAAGCAGGGAGATCGAAAATCTATTGGATGACTTCATGCTGGAAAGCCACAGACCTGTTCTGGAACGATTTTGTGGAATTTCATATGAGGAAGATCCCCATATCTATCATTTCTATTTTGGTGGGGTGAACAGGACCATACGGGATTGGCTCAATACTGGCTGTCAGGAACCTGCAGAGACAATAGCAAAAAAAGTCATATACTTGACAGCCACATTCATAGAGTCCATACGGAAGAGGTAAATTTGGCTCAAACAAAGCTTCCTGTTCTATGACGTTAAATGGAGAGTGTTCCTATAGGAATTACATTCACTCCATCTTTTCGCCTATGTGCAAACCCGTTTGCCGTGATTACAGTCAGAGCAGAAGGTTCTCCCACTCTTTTTGTATCAACAACTTCAGTGAATGCAAGCAGGTTTAATGCGGCTTCCTCACGGACCGGGAAGCCCATTTTTACTTCAAAGGCAGCCCAGCGTCCATCTGGATATTCTATGATCATATCTACTTCACGTTTATTTGAATCCCGGTAATGATACACTTTCCCACCCTGCATTTCAGCATAGATTCTTAAATCACGAAGAACGAGAGACTCAAAAAGAAATCCAAAATGGATGGTTCTATCACTTCAGAACCAGGTTCTTCACCCTGAAGAATCAGGTTGAGACTTACCTCTTCTGTCGAGAGCCTCTTCTCCATAAGCGACATAGGTCTCATATCTATGATGGAGAAGCGTCCGGCTCCAGAGTACAGTTTCGTCTGGCCATGATTTGAAGAAGATCCTGTAAGAATAAACTGACCCTTTGCTTTCCGCTCATCCACTTCATGCCGTATATAATTCTATATTTCAGGTCTTATCTGCCATTCATCAATTAACCGAGGGGTATCCCCTCTCAGTACAAACTTAGGATTGATATCGAACTGAGCTAAGATATTTCTATCTATATCCAACCTTGCTTCGCTTTGAGCCACCTGCAGCGCCGTTTCTGTTTTACCACACCCTTTCGGCCCTCTGATCAATACTGCACCGGCAGAGGAGAGTCTTTTTTTGAGAATTTCATCGATACACCTCTTCTGATATATATCCGGCTCCTTTTGCATGATTTTGTGATAGTATATCTTTACCAACAAATTGCGTATACTGCCATCCGGGTTTTTGCAGATATTTCATCCTGGCATTTGCATACATATCATCCGTTTTTCTGCAGTTTTACTGTCTTGGATTATGCAGTTTTCAACAAAAACTACTCTTTTAAACAACCGATTGGAACAATTTTAACACCATCTGATCTGGTATAGGCAATTTCCCCTCCTGTTACTATGAATAATGCTTCAGGCTCCCGTAAACTATGTCCCTTTTTGAGATTTTTCGTTTTCTTGATCAGACGATCAACTTCTAATAAATGAGCTGCTCCTTCTTCGATACCTTTACTTCCCAGTTTGAATTCAATCAAAGCATATCTACCATCATCAAAATGTAGTACCGCATCAACCTCAAGATTTGATCGGTCGTTATAATATGAAATTCTACCTCCTGAAGAGCTCGCATATGCAGATAAATCTCTAATACAAAGGTTTTCAAATATAAATCCGAATGTATGAAAATCCTGCAATAAGATATCCGGACTTAAACCTAAGGAAGCGGTCATAATGGATGGATCAATAAACATTTTCTTTGACGAACTACGAATTGCTGTTTTAGAACGAATAGAAGGATTCCATGCAGGGACGTCCTGTATTACAAAAAGTCGATTTAATGCATTGATATATTCATAAAAAGCAGATTCGGAGAGACTGGTGTTCGCATTAATGTCATCAATTAATGTCTTATTGGATGCGAGAGTCCCTATATTTCTCGCATATGCCCTTAGCACTTTTTGTACCTTGCCCGGATCTCTTTTTATATTGTCTATTGTGGAAATATCAGTCTCAATAATTGAATCAACATATGCTTTTGCAATTAATAATTTTGCCTTATCACTTTTTTTACTCAGACTGGCTGGCCAGCCTCCTCTGCAGGCGGCAAAGACAAGATTCTCAATACTAAGCTCAGAAACTTTACCATCAATATCATAGCTTTTATCACGTACCAGATCACGTAATGATATTGATCCGTTTGATTCATTTGTCTCATAAAGACTCATAGGCAGCATCTTTAGCCGTGCAATCCTCCCTGTTCCGGAGTGCATAATTTTTGACTCATCAACCGTTGTTGAACCTGTAAGAATAAATAACCCATCCTCCCCCGAATCATCAATAAAACTTCTGACCGAATCCCATAACACCGGAGCCATTTGCCATTCGTCTATGAGCCTTGGTTTTTCACCTTTCAATAAGAGAGATGGTTTTATCTCAGCTGTCTTTAGATATCCTATGGAAGCATCCGGATCTTGTAGTTTTAATATACTTTTTGATACCTGGCTGGCACTGGTGGTTTTACCACACCATTTTGGTCCTGTTAATAATACTGCTCCGAATGCTTCTAAATAGTCATTCAAGATTGTATCGATTATCCGCGGTAAATATTTCATTATACCATATCTCCTATTCTAATACAGAATACACTAAAAGAGTATTTTGCGAAACTGTATAAGAGTATTCTGTTCACTTTTAAAAGAGATTTTTGTTAAACCGTCCTCTTTTCGTCTGTTTGCGGTAAAAGCCCCTGTTATTCGCCGCATACTATGCAGTAATTATGCTTGGCTGTGCGGCAAATCCATTCTACGATCACTGCAAACAATGAGGTGATTATAATGTGGATACATGACAACCCAAACTGGACTCAGTTCACCTGGGATCTCAATACTCTTTCATCACGTCTTGCTGATATACGATACCGACAAGAACGTCTATTCGGGAGAATGGAGAACTTCCGAAGCAGGCCCCATGCAGGTTGTTTCCGGACCGATGGGCAGAGAGAAAGTCCACTATGAAGCTCCAGCAGCAGCCAGACTAGATAGTGAAATGGATGTGTTCCTTACCTGGTGTGCAGCTGAACAGAGAATTGATCCCGTTCTGAAAGCAGGGGTTGCGCACTTCTGGTTCGTGACCATTCACCCATTCGAAGACGGTAATGGTCGTATTGCACGGGCTCTAGGAGATCTATTTCTTTCACAGGCAGATGGATCTCCAGAGCGATTCTACAGTCTTTCAAGGCAGATTGAAACCGATCGAAATTTCTATTATGATACGCTTGAGACTCAGCAGCGGAATTCTTCTGATATTACGCTCTGGCTTGATTGGTTCCTGAATTGTCTGGATCGATCTCTTACTCATTCCGAAACAGCACTCAGCTCGATTCTATTCAAATCCCGCTTGTGGGATGTGCTTAATGCCATAGGAGTCAACGAACGGCAGCGTTTAGTTATCAACCGGATGCTCGAAGAGGGCTTTGAAGGTTATATGAACACATCGAAATACGCAAAGATGACGAAGTGTTCAAATGATACTGCACTTCGAGATATTCAGAACTTAAAAGCTCGAGGCATCTTTCTCCAGAATGAAGGCGGCGGACGCAGTACGGGTTACAGGTTGACAGATACCATCCCATTATGAGAATTTCGGACTGGCGTTGTACAGTTTGTAGTACAAAATAGTGGCGCTACCGAGTAGGAAAAAATTCATTACCCTACCCATGAAAAAACTGCTTGACATTTACAACCGGCTTCTTCAATTGTATCAAATATATCTACTAAATATGCCCGTTTGGGGACTCTGACCCTCGGGTCAAAACCGGGGGTTTTGCCCTTAGCAGTTTTACCGAGATCGAATTTGGTATTGGTGATTATTCTTTCAGATAGCTTTTTGGGTTTAGAGATATTTTTCTAAAACTGCTTGGATTTTCTTGTGCTGCATCAGAACAGATAAAAATAGGCCATTAAGGTCTCTTTTTTTATCTGTGTTTCATGGATGTTATTGATACAAGGCTGAATCACAAAAGTTATTCTTTTAAACAACCGATTGGGACAATTTTAACTCTATCTTGTCTGGTATAGGCAATTTCACCATCTGTTATACGGAACGGTGTTTTGTAATTTATTTATTAAAGGGTTTGACGGGAATCATAGAAAGCACTCAAGATTGATCATTTGGGCAGGAAAAGAGGATTAGTTTCCTGGCAACTTATATAAAAACAGAAAAATCCTTAAATGAAAGGTATCAATACCCGGACATAAGCTTTGCTTATGTCTTAGGCAAAACTACCCAGAACCGCTTTGGCGGTTCTATTCCGCTCAAAACTGCGAAGCTGTTTAAGTGGCAGGGGTATGTTTCCTTGTGATCCCGGTTGAACGGTAAACCGTTCAGCTTGGGAGTTTGCTAAACAAACTTCTGAAACAACCTCCGATTGTTCGCTCTCGCTTGGAAATGGAACCAACTTGTTGGTTCCGCTTCTCTCGTTCGTTTGAGAATCACATATTGACTTTAAGTCAACAATTGCCCTGACAGCCGGAACAATAACATTGGTTTTCCTTTACTCTTAAACAATTTACAAACTCTCAAAATCCCACTATGTATCGTAATTCATGATTAATTAAGTAATTGGAATTATTTGATTTAGATCGTTCTATTCAATTTAATATTTGATAGATGTCATCTCAAAGAGGATGGGAATACCACAATGTGTACAACACGCTAATAGTGCTTTACAATATTAGCGTGTTGTGCTATCTTTTATTATGATAAAAAGCTTCAAAGATGAGCAAACAAAAAGTGTTTGGCAACGAAAGCGAGTAAAAGGTTTTCCAAGTGAGATATTCAAAGTTGCTAGAAGAAAACTCGGCTTTCTTGAAGATGCTACAAATATCAATGATTTGCGTATTCCTCCAGGAAATAGACTTGAAGCTTTAAAAGGAGACAGAGCTGGTCAACACAGTATAAGAATTAATGACAAGTGGAGAGTTTGCTTTCAATGGGACAAGGGAACGGCATATGACGTTGAGATTACTGACTATCATTAACAGGAGTAAATTATGGAACATGATCCGATTGAATTATCAACTCCGGGAGAAGTTTTAAAAGAAGAGTTTCTAGATCCAATGGGGATAACATCATATGCACTTGCAAAAAGTATATTTGTAGATCCTCCCAGAATTGCAGCGATTATTAAGGGCAAGCGGAAAATCACAGCAGATACTGCGTTGCGATTTTCAAAATTTTTTGGCAACTCGGCAGAATTCTGGATGAATATGCAGAGTAGATATGAGCTTGAAACTTTATCAGAAAACAATGACTCAAATATAAATAAGATTGCCAGATTCAATAAAGTATCATAATTTCAACTCGTGGTGTAATCCCACCAACAAATCATAAGTTCTTAGGCATCGGACCTGGAACAAATTCCTGCGGAATTAGTTCTGAGGTTGTTTTACCGAGATCGAAATCGGTTTTGGTGGTTATTCTTTCAGATAGCTTTTTGGGTTTTGAGATATTTTTCTAAAACTGCTTGGATTTTCTTGTGCCGTGGCGTAGTTTTAATATGTATTAAGCACTGCTTCTAAAATAGTGATGGTGAATGCCCCCTAAAATGGACTTGCTTTTTATAACACCAACAGTATGTGCACTGTATCCATCAGGAAATCTGTTAATACCTTGATGAGGTCTGTAATTATTATACTAGTCCACATAATTTTTGATGATATTTCGTATCTGCTTCTCTGAAAACAGAAGAAAATGTTCAGGAACTTCTCATCTGATAATCCCGATTACCCTTTCTGTATATGGAAAGTTTTATGCGTTACAGTTTGTTTTTTTTGCTGGAAATTGGTCAGATATTTTAAAAAACTACACCACACTATAAAGTTGAACATTTTTAATTTTACCAGAATTTTTATTGTGCCAGTCAAAATAACTAAAGCACAGCCTACGGAGAGCTGTATAGAAAAAAAACCAGACGTCAGTTCAATAACACCCGGTTTTTCAATTCAATGCTCAATCAGAATGGAGAAATTATCATTCTTTTGGCTACATCGACAAATCCCGACCCTTGTTAACTTTGTTGAAGAGAACCAAGGACAGGGTCGTTAAAACCGCCAATATTGCGGCGAGAGCAGCTGCTACACCGTAATTCCCACGCAGAACCTGTGTGTATACTTCTATAGTCAGGGTTCTCGTTTTTCCTGTATAAAGCAGAATCGCCGATGCCAACTCGGAAATCATTGTTATCCAGGACAAAATAGCTCCGGAAATAATCCCGGCGGACATCATTGGTATAGTTATCTTCCAGAATGTTTTGATATTGCTGGCTCCCAAAGATAAGGCAGCCTCTTCAATGGTAATGGGAATCTGCTGCAAAGTAGCAACGCTCGATCGTATTGTATAGGGTAATCGTCTGATTATCAACGCAATAACCATTATAGTCATGCTGCCCGTCAGAACCATGGGTGGACGACTGAAGGCGTTTGCAAGTGCAATACCGACTACGATACCGGGAACAATGTATGGAATCATCGAAACCGTATCAATTGTGGCTGTAATCTTAGATCTCTTACGCACAACCAGATAAGCGATAAACACGGCAAAGATTAAAACGAAGGCCAAAGCTATCAGCGGAATGACAATCGTATTCCTAATGGCATTCCCCATCTTGGAAAAAGCGATTACATAGTTATTTAAAGAATAACCACTGGTGAATACTGTTCCGTTCACATTTCTGAACGAAGTGTAAATCACGTAGGCCTGCGGCGCGATTGAAAGAGAGATCAGCACATAAGCGAAAATGTGAATCAGGATATTCCTGATGCCGCCGATTCGAATTGGTCTTATTTTATTAATGCTGTTCATCGTAAAAGCTTTTTTATTGGCAATATATCTCTGAACCATAAAGATAATCAGCGTAAGAATTATAGCTAAAATGGCTATGCTGGCAGCAAAGCTGTTGTTTCCACCCAATTCGGACATATAGGCATCATAAATGGTAACGGGAAAAGTCCGGTATCCCTCACCAATAAGCATGGGCGTACCGAAGTCACTGAAGCATCTCATAAAAACAAGCAACGCACCTGCCAGAACAGTGGGGAAAATCAACGGCACAACTACTTTGAAAAATCTTTTAGCTCCCGTACAGCCCAGGTTCTGGGAAGCTTCCAGCAAAGAGTTGTCTACATTGGATAAAGCTCCCGAAATATAGAGGAATATAAGCGGATAGAGCTGTAGTGATAATACAAGAAGAATCCCCTTAAAACCGTATATGTCGGGCATGACTACGCCTAATACCCCCTCAAAAAACTTAGTTACAACCCCGTTTCTGCCCAGTAATAATATCCAGGAATATGCTCCGACAAAGGGGGCGGACATACTGGATAGAATAATCAGGATTCTTAAAGTTTTTGCTCCTCTGATTTTGAACCGGGCGAAAAAATAAGCCAGCGTGGTACCCAGAGCTACAGCTATAGCGGTAACCGAAACTGTAACTTTAAATGAATTCAGCAAAGTTGAATAATAGTATTTTTTTCCGAAGAACCTCTGAAAATTCTCTAAGGTAAACTGCCCCGTATCCCTGTCGACGAAGGATTCTGACAGCAGTATGAACAATGGTATGATCAAAAAAATTGTATACAAGACTAATAAGCTTAAGGTTGATGTGGACCACAAGTTTATCTTTGATTTTTTAATCTTCATATGCAATCACCAGATTTTTCGAACCATCTTCCGTATAGACATTCACTTTCTCTGTATTGATGGTCATATAGACGTCAGTTCCCGGTTCAATCATATTATCGATCATACTCTCTTTGATGACTTCCACGACCTGCTTATTGGGCAGCTCAATAAAGAAATGGGTATTCAAACCTAAGAACACAGTATCTTTAACAACGGCATTTATGGTGTTTGTATCATCAGTCAGCATAAACTCTTCCGGACGGATGGACACTTTAACTTGACCTTTGTAATCCAGGTCCTTAATCTGGACTTTATGTCCCAGTACATCGATGACATCCTTATCGCAATCGGCTATTATCAAATTCGTACGCCCGATGAAATTGGCAACGAACTCGTTTACTGGACGGTGATAAATAGACTGGGGAGTACCGAGTTGCTGGATCTCACCCATATTCATGACGGCAATTCTGTCGCTGATAGCCATCGCCTCTTCCTGGTCATGGGTTACATAAACCGTAGTAATCCCGACCTCTTTCTGTATATCTCTGATGGCCTGTCTCATTTCAAGACGGAGTTTTGCATCCAGGTTGGACAGAGGCTCATCCATCAGAAGCACGTCCGGCGCGATCACCAGAGCTCTTGCCAGAGCGACTCTCTGCTGCTGACCACCCGATAAGTTTTCGGGCATTCTGTCTCTATATTCATAAATCTGCATCAGCTTGAGAAATTTATCAGCCAATGATCCTATATCTTTTTTGTTAAAGTCCCGGTTTTTTAAACCGAACTCCACATTTGCCCTCACTGTCAAATGGGGAAATATCGCGTAATTCTGGAATACCATACCGATGTTTCTCTTACTCGGATCCAGATCATTAATAAAGTTTTCATCAAAATAGAACTCTCCGCCTTCAATGGTGTTAAAACCGGCAATCATTCTCAAAAGAGTTGTTTTCCCACATCCAGAAGGGCCTAATAGAGTAAAAAACTCACCATCTTTTATTTTCAGAGTCAAGTCGGGAATAATTGTATTGTCCCCGTATTTTTTTAAGGCATGCCTAATATCTATCGCAACACTCATTCTGTTCCTCTTCCCCGCTATATACACCAGAAGGAAGCCGCAGCTTCCTTCTGATTGATGAAAATTACCTATTAGTCCAGACTGGTGAACATTTCAATGTAACGGTCTACAATCTCCTGTTTATGGGAAGATACATACATAGTGTCTTCAATTTTTACATTGATCTGATCAAGAGGTTTCATATAATCCGCTGTCTGTACGCCTTCGTAGACAGGTCTGTTCGTCAGAGTCATTCCATATACGTCCTGCACTTCTTTTGAAGTGATGAAGTCCATAAAAAGCTGAGCAGCTTCAGGGTGCTTGGCGTCTTTAATGATTGCAGAACCTGCAGGCAGGAATACAACCCCTTCTTCCATATAAATAACTTCTACATCAGCACCGTCGTTAATCAGTGTCAGACATGGGTCTTCGTAGGAAAGCCCGATTGTGTATTCACCGTCCCTTACACCTTTCCACACCCCGGAACTGGAACCGAGTACTTTCAGGTTTCTGAAAATATCTGTAACTTTTGCCCATGCCGCATCATCTTCATATCCGCCGAAGTCAATCAGCATATTTGTCAGATGAGCGAAGGAACTTGATGATTTCGCAGGATCTCCGGAAACGATCTGGCCTTCCAACTGGGATCCGTATTTAATGATATCTTCATAACCAGTAATAGTAACACCAGGTAATTTTTCAGCCAGTTTTGTTTTGTTTATAACAATAACACTTCCGTCCAGTGTATTCTTTGTTACATAACCGCTTTCATTTCTATAGGCTTCAACAAGCTGTGAATCATTTTTACTAACATAATCCGCCCACAGATCTCTCTGCGCCAGAAGTGTTGCATAGCTTCCACCATACATAACATCACCCTGGGGATCGTGCTTTTCAGATTCGATACGCTTCAGACACTCTCCGGTACCTGCGGAGATGATTTCCACTTCGATACCATATTTCTCTTCAAATGGTTTTTCCACTGCATTGAGAAGACCTTCGGAGTTGGGCGAATAAACAACTAGTTTCTTTTCTTCCTGTCCGTCGACTGCTGATTCCTGGGCTCCACTGGCAGCAATAGTGAAATTAACTAACATAATGACCGCTGCAGCAATTAATAATACTTTTTTCATATCTACCTTCCTTATTACGAGATGCATAATTCTACCATCACTTTCAGCAGAACGATATACCACGAAAAGGTAGACTTTGGGTGAAAAAAAGCCAAATATGTGTTCTTATTTCTTAATCTGAACTAATTCTTTCATAGAGAATCCAGTGTATTTCTTAAATATTGCACAAAAGTATTTATAATCGCTAAAGCCGACCATTTCCGCAATTTCATATCTGGGAAACCGGTTCAGGTTTATGAGTTGAATCGATTTATATATTCTGTAGCTATTCAGTGTTGTATTAAATTTCAGGTCGTGTTCTTTCAGTTTATTCTTAATAGAGGAAACGCTGTAGTTTAATTCATCTGCAACTTCATCCAGGACTATTTTGTGCATGTAATTCTCTTTAATATAGTGAATAATAGATTGCAGTAACGCATCATCATTTTTAATGTCTTTATACACTTTTGGAAAATCTTCAATTTGATACTTTGTATTGTTCAGCAGATTTTTATCATTGAGATTGGTTATTGCTTTTTTCAGCGATACTTCAAGAAGCTGATAATCAAGCGGTTTAACGAGATATTCTGTAACGTTGTAGGTGATCGCCTGCTTGGCGTATTCAAAATCACTGTGCCCGCTTAATATTATGAATTCATATTTTTTCCTGTTTTCAATTTTGCTGATCATCTCCAGACCGCTCATAAGCGGCATTTTTATATCAGTAACAATTATGTCCGTATCATGATCTTTCAAATACTCCAGGCAGGAAATGGGATTATCAAAATCTGCTGCAACTTTTAAGTTCAGGCTCTGAAAGTCAAAGCTGAAAATCAGTCCTTTCCGGATTATATCCTCATCTTCACAAATAACAACTTTATACATTCGTTACCAACTTATTTCTGAAACTGACTTCAAAGACAGTTCCTTGTTCATCGCGCCAGACATTTAGTACAGCATCAGGGTAGAGGATCTTGAACCGCCTCAACACATTATGGACCCCTATATGGTTTGTGGGATTCTTTTTTTCCCTGCAGATCTGATTGATTTCGTTAATGATTTCATCTGTAATGCTGACTCCATTATCACGCACTCTTATATAACAAGACTCTCCAAGAACTTCCGAAATTATCTCAATATTTACAGAAAGGCTGTTTGTAAATCCGTATTTTATACTGTTACTCACCAGAGGCTGTAGGGCTAGCTTGGGTATAGGGACCTCATTTGTCTCCTCTGATGTTGAAATTGTATAAGTCAATTTATCTCCAAACCTGTATTTATACAGTTCCAGAAACTTCTTTGTATAAGTCAGATCGTTTTTCAAAGTTGAATAGCTGATATTATTGGATATTGAGTATCTTAATATAGAAGTTAAGTCTAATATATATCTCTCTGTCCCTTTAATATCGTATTGCATTGAATACCGGATCGTTTCCAAAGAGTTATAGAGGAAATGGGGATTAAACTGAGCGTCAAGTTTTCTCTTTTCAAAGATGATATTTGCTTCGTTTAATTCCTTGTTTAAAGTGATTTCATAATTCAGTTTATCCAGCATCTCATTGACATTAACAGCCAGGCTTCTAAAATCATTATCGAGATTCTCATTGATCCTGTGATCCAGATGTCCCATTGACACTGTGTTCGTATCGGCAATTATGGACTCAAAGCTTTTTGTGTTTTCCATAGCGATTTTTTTAATTATGTTATTAGTGAAGACAACCACTACGAGCACGATCACAAACAATACGGAGATAACTATTAGATACGATCTGCTCAGGCTTATTTTTTCTTCGAGAGAGTAAATGGAATAAAACTCTTTTTCAACTCTAGTCACATGGTAATTCACATCTTCTATAGTGTAATTTTCCGCATATTTAAAATTAAGGCTCGTCTCTAACAGCTTATTGTTATTCGTAGCGATTATTCCGTCAAAACGATCGGTTATCACATAGTCTCCGGTATTTGGTAATAAAGCATAGTCCAGGTCGTTGATTTCCATGGAATACATATCGAAACCGATAAGTTCTGATTCTTTATACAATCCTCCATAATATATCAGTGTCGCAGTATGTGTCTTGAAACTGGGATACAATATGAATTTTATTGGAGAATTGCTCCTTATCCGGTCTCTGATAATGTTGAGATATATTTTGTACTGAGGTAACAGATGATACGATTCCTGATATATGGGATTCGCATCCATATCAAAAATATCATAGCTGTACCGCACATTTATCGTGCGGGAAAATGTATAATCTGTACTCGAGACCAGCCTTTTGCTGACATGTTTGTCCTGTATGGCCTGTATGAAATCACTATCGGAGTTATGTGAAATTATTTGTTTGGAAATGTTATCTGTCAATTCATTAAAAGATTCATTAACAAATTCTATACTGTGGTTTTTTTCCCGATTAGTGTTTACGTAATTGACAATGACCGTTACAGAGGCAAACAGCATTACAATTACGAAAATCAGTTTTACAGAAAAAACCATAAACTCTCTTCGTAATTTTGTCTGAAAATCCATACGTACAGTTAAACTTATATGGTATTTATTTGCAACCTACCTTCCCCAGATAATACCGATTATGGCAGTCAATCACGGTCTACTCAATTCAGACACAACGACAATATCACCATGATTACAATTAATAAGACGATTACTGCAGTCTAAACTGTTTCTATGGTTACTACTTGTATCATCTTTTCTTAAAACAAGTTATCTGTTAAGGTCGCAAGCATCCTAGAGGAACTACCAAAACTCCATCTTTTCTTTGATATGCGAATTCAGTTCCGGTGATGATCATCAGAAAGGATGGTGAATTTATATGCGTAGTATCTATTCTCTCTTTAAGTGCTAGTAGATTCTTTGCTGCTTCATCCACTTGTCGAGACCCAAGCTTCACTTCAATGGCAGCCCAGCGACCATCACTGAGATGCATGATTGCATCTGCTTCCACTCCACTTTTATCTCGATAATGTGATAACTTACCTCTCAGCGCTTGGCTATAAATCCTTAAATCCCTAATAGCAAGTGATTCAAAAAGTAAGCCCAATGTATTGGGATCATAAAGTAAATCACGGGGGGAAGTCTGCAGAAAATACGCTGCTATTGCCGGATCAATAAAGTGATGCGTATCAGAGATTCGGATTGTAGTTTTCGAACGTAGCTTTGGACTCCATGCTGGCAGATCATCTATTACAAATAATTTGTTTAAAGCAGATAGGTAAGAATCTAAAGTATTAATATGAAGACTTTCATAATTCTGAGTACAATCTTTTAGAATAGTAGTTTTACAAAATACATTAAAATTATTCTTTGCAAATACTTTTGATGTTATAAAACAAGTTAATTTCAGGAGAGCATCCCCTATCACTATTTTAGTGGCAGTGTAAAAATTCATATTAAAAACTACGTACAGCAAATATCAAAATTGACCCACACAGTGTAATGTGTTAAAGTATACACACAGACTAATTGGAGGTTTACATTATGGCTACAAATCTAGCAATTGATGACAATCTTTTAATCCTAGCTCAAAACATAGCTGGCCTTAAGACAAAAAAAGATACTGTTAACCAGGCATTAAAAGAATTTGTTCAAAGAAGAAAACAGGAAGAAATAGTTAGCTTGTTCGGAGAAGTGAGTTATGAAGATGATTATGATTACAAAGCAATGAGAAGTAGAAAATGAAAATTCTTGTAGATACATCAATATGGTCATTAGCACTAAGAAAAAAGACATTAACCCATCAAGAAAAGAAAATAGTTGCTGAACTAAAAGAATTGATTCATGAATTAAGAGTAGTAATCATTGGTCCTGTTCGACAGGAATTATTATCTGGAATTTCTGATGAAATGAAATATATGAATCTAAAAGATAAATTACAACCTTTTGATGATTTACCTTTACAAGTAGAAGATTATGAAAAGGCTGCTGAATTGTTTAATATATGTAGAAGAAATGGTGTACAAGGATCTCACATAGATTTCTTAATATGTGCTGCTTCTATTAATGAAGGGATAAGTATTTTTACAACCGATATAGATTTTGAAAATTACAAAAAATATATTAATATAAAATTACATACAACTAGAGATGAATTGAATACCTGAATCTGTGTATACGAAAATAAAGAAAACAAGCTTTTATTATACAGCAGCCAATATATGGCACGTGCATTATTTTTATTCATCCGGCGGCTAATCGTAGCTGTAATCTGCCAAATTACCACATAAGAGTCCTGGATATAATCCAAATTAGTTCATCATATTCATAGAGCCAAAAAAAACCGATCTCCCTATTTAAGGAAAACCGGCTCTCTAATTGTATCAAATACATCCTACAAGGTTGTGTTTCATGGATGTTATTGATACAAAAATCAGATACATTAAAGATTCAGTACAATTAA
>JADHUD010000006.1 GCA_016784705.1 Spirochaetia bacterium
CCTCAATCTCCTGAAACCAGCAGCTGCTCACTCGTACATTGAACCAGTATCAATAATTAAAGTAAATCGTCCTGAATCAGTAAAATTAATTTCACCTGCTTATTCAGTTATACAGAACACTGCGCCATCGCTTGTCCGTTTCAATTTTCCCTCAAGCTTTGGGATTTGGATAGCCTTGCTCATTGCGATAGTAATCAGCGGTACCGCAGCAGCAATCTTTATTCCAAAGAAAAGAAAAATCACCCACCCATAATTTATCTTTTTTAAAAAAAACAAAGCCTGCACCTGCAAACAGGAGAAAAATGCTCCAATTAAATACATACAGGCCTATTCTCTGTCTCTATACAACCCGGTATTTTAACCGGACAGCCCAACTTTTATTACCCTCTGCTTGATCCAAATATTACATTTTAACCAAACTTCATATTCAAATCTATGATTTTGAATCAATCTCTACTTTGCAGCCTCGAAAGTCTCTACATCAACAGCAATAAGGGATTTCCCAATCCGGACAAGAAAATTGCCCAGAACCCGACATGCCTTACAGAATATTACCGGTTTCCCATTTGAAATTAAACGCAGTAATTCCGCTTCCCTGATCAATGCCGCATGCCGTTCATCGCCAAAATACTTGACAATTACATAATGTTCCAACATACCATTCTCCTCATTTCATACACCCTCACCAACTGATGAAAGCGACAAAGACCAAAAAAGCCGTAGTTTTTACACTACGGCTTTATCTCCCAACTCCTTACACCGGGCCCTGGTGTAAAGAAAAAAAACCGCAGCCGGTAAAGGCTACGGTATACTATACAACTTACTAAATGTACTTCTACGCAAACCTTTCCCGGAAATTAACTGTAATGCATGTATCAACGTATCTGGATAAAATCATCTACACAATCTCCTTAACGTAAAAGTTTAATACATTCCACGAATGTGATTTATACCATAATACAGCTTTATTCAGCTGTCAAGGGTGGGAGACAAAATTTCTTTTTACATTTTCAGCCAGTCGGAGTACTATGTAATTATAGAAGTAATTATAGAAAATTTAACAAATTTACCGGTTAAAAAATGTAGGAGAACAAAAATGAAGATTATAAAAAGAATATTGCTTTTACTTTTTGCTTTTGGGTTTATAGTTAGCCTGTCTTCCTGTTTTATACTTAGCGGATTGGATGATATGGGTACCCTTATTGTAGAAAACCAATCCGAAGAAACAATTTTTTTCATGTACATAAGCAATGCAAACTCTATGAACTGGGGAGATGATGTTTTGGGAGATGATGTAATAAACCCCGGAGATAAATATCGCCTACCGGTACCATCAGGATATTACGATGTACAAATAGCAAATTTTTTCAATATAGAACTTGATAGTATTTATGATCAGCTTGTTCTACCGGGAGAGTCAACCACAATAACTTATTACTAAGTATCTGCTTTTGAAACAATCACTAACCGTTATTCAGCAGATACCGCACTCTTTATCAGGAAACTAATTGAACTATGAAAAAACACGTAAATCGTCTCCAAATGTCAAAACGGATGCACCTGATGGTTCGATTTCTTGAAATAGGTATGCGCAAACCAGTTTATGCCATGTCTGAAAAAGAGAGAGATAAATTTCGTAAAATTAATATACCTGACAATATTCTTACAAGAAAAATTTTTAATATTCCTTCAAATTCGGCAAAAAAGCAGGAATTTGTCATACCCGTGAAGAATGGTGAAGTAAGTGGAACCTTATTTCTTCCCAACAAGGAGGCGGAATCCAAAGTCCAGCCGACTCCGGCTATAATCTATTTTCATGGAGGCGGATGGGTTCTTTCAACAATAGCAATGCATACAAGACTTTGTGAGAAATTTTCGGTCTTGCTTGGATTACCGATACTTTCAGTTGAATACCGGCTTGCCCCGAAACACAAATTTCCTACAGCTGCCGAGGATGCTTATGACTCATTGACCTGGTTACATACGCATGCCGATGAATTTAAGATAAACCGCAGTGCAATCTATGTTATGGGAAGCAGTGCCGGTGGAAATCTTGCCGCAGTAGTAAGCTTAATGGCCAGAGACCGCAAAGGTCCTGAAATTCGCGGACAAATACTTAACTACCCCGTTACAAGTTCAGCAATGGATACTGAATCCTACACACTTTTTAAAGAGGGTCCGATCCTGACAAAGAAAGACATGGAATTTTTTATTGAAGCATACAGCAGTAAAAAGGATGACATCACCAATCCCTACCTCTCCCCGATGCTTGCATCTAATCATGCGGACCTTCCGGAAGCGCTTATAATAACAGCAGAATATGACCCCCTACGGGATGAGGGAAAAAAATACGCTGAAGTACTTACCAATGCGGGAGTGTCCGTCACCTATCATATGTGTAAGCAGACTATACATGGTTTTCTCGTATATCCCGGAGCCGAGGGAATTAAAGATGCAGAAAGACTGATTAACGTGTTTATTGCAAGAAGTACTACCTGAGCATTCTTCCACCACCACCCCGATTCCTGGGTTTGAAAATTGGGTGAAAGTATTTTTCCATATCTATTTTCTTTGAGAAAAATTTAACCAGCAATGTGTAGAGACCAAATGAACCTGCCAGGGATAGTAAAAAAGCAGCTATAAGAAGAATCTGAGCCAGTGAGCTGGATGGTTCCGGAAACAATACGCCGATCAACAGTATTAATAAAACCAACAGAACCAACATGAGTACTATATTTATCAGGGTTGCGCCAAGCATAAACAGTGCAGTATTAACTTTCTTATTCATTTTTTCCTCTCAAAGAATATATAAAAGTAAGTATCAGTAAAATCCCGCATACAACGATAGACGAATCTGCAAGATTAAAGGTTGGAAACCGTTCCATACCAAACAAACCATAGAACTTTACATCAATATAATCAATTACCCAGCTGGATCGAAAAATCCTGTCTGTCAGATTTCCCAGCCCCCCTCCGGCAGCGCCCGCTATCAACCACCGTTGATAAGGGGTGAATTCATTACTTCGGATAACATAAAACAGTAAAAAACCAATTAATACCAAAGGTACCATAATAAAAAGAATCATCCGGACAAAATCCGGCAAGCCCGATCCCATGCTGAAAGCTATGGCATTGTTCCTTACATGTATAATACGCAAAAAATCACCGCCAAACAAATGTGAGCCAATGGTGTTTTGCGGTATATTTGCTGATATCCAGAATTTTATCAACTGATCAGCAATTACTATACTTAGGGTCAGTACAAATGGCAGAAGTCTCTCTTTTTTATTCATTCATAATTCTCACAGTGTTTCTTTATCTAAAGGCCGGTGGGAAAATCTATAAAAGATGTTTTTATTCCCGTTTCTGCAGACAATCTATCTGCAACAAGCTTAGGACCATAAGTCTCTGTATTATAATGCCCGCCGGCAATAACATTAATCCCGCCCTCAAGACAGGTGTGATAAATCTGATGAGCTGTTTCACCGGTTATATACAAATCCAGCCCCTCATCAAGTGCCTGCAGCACCTCACCGGCAGCGCCGCCGGATATAATTCCTACTTTTTTAATCTTTTTCCTACCAAAAGGAAGTACCGATATGGATGGTTCATCATTCATCTCCAGAGCATCGAGAACAGCCTCCAACGGTATCTCTATCGGCAGCTCACCTTTCACTCCTATCATCCTTCCATGATACTCACCAAACGGCATCCTCTGCATAAGACCCAGCTTGTCGGCAAGACCTGCATTATTCCCCACTTCCGGATGCGCATCTAAAGGGAGATGAGAAGCATATAGAGCCAGATCGTGCTCCATAAGATATGAGATTCGTTGATAATGTGTATCCGTTAAAGCAATGGGCTTTCCCCAAAACAGACCATGATGGACAAAAAGTATATCGGCTCCAACCTGAACAGCTCTTTGAAAACTCTCCAGACAGGCATCGACTGCAAAGGCAGCCCGAGTAATCTCCTTTTGCTTTCTCCCCACCTGAAGTCCATTCATTGAGATATCGGCCAGAATAAATTCTTGCGGCTTAAGCAGATCGTCAAACCAATCAACCAGTTCTTTAATATCCATAGCATCAGTATAAATATAAATTCCTGTTATGAGAAGCCTGGTTTGTATAATTTGCCGGATAACTTGTTGTGTCTAAGGAATCATCCGGTTGATTTAGTTGATTTATAGGATCTTAATCGAAGAGGGCGGGATGGACAGAATACATTTCAGTACAATAAAATTATAAATCATGTAATCTGAACCGAAGCCTGTGGGGAAAAGTATTGAATATTGGGGTAATACCCGAGTAAACTCTTACTCTTTTACGATTTGTAACCTTTTCATTTTTTCTTTCTCATATTTGAATATTTCTCCGCTGTTTTCCCGTTATTACTTATAGACAGGTGGAGAAATTACTACTTTTTCTCTTCCCTTGGCAACTCTCCTCCTGTACTCTGTTCCGGAGGTGCTATCCTATGAAATCCCCCCCATTCTGCACCAATCCCCTCTGTACTCAGCATACCCCAAAAGTGGTCAAAAAACGAAAGAAGAAAAAACTCCCCACCTTCCACAAACACGGCACCCGCTCTACCTTAGCATTCGGTCTTGTCCAGCGCTTCTGCTGTGTCCTCTGCGGCACCACCTGCAGCTCCCAATCCTTCAGCCTGGATTTCTATGCAAAAAAAGTTATCTCCTATAATGATCTCCAGAATCTGATGGTCACCTCTTCCAGTATCCGCGCCATCGGCAGAATCCTCTCCTGTTCCCCTGCTTCCGTCCTCAACCGCACGATGCGTCTCTCCCGTCAATGTGCCGCTATTGATGCAGAAATCCTCTCCCAGGTAGCTTTAGATGAAAATCTCGTAATCGACGGCTTTGAATCCTATGTAGAAAGTAAGTATCATCCTAATAATATCAATATCGCAGCAGGTTCAGATTCTTCGTTTATCTATGCTACTACCTACACCCAGCTCAACCGGAAAGGACGTATGACCGATGCGCAGAAAAGCAAAGCTGCAGCGCTCAAAGAGACCGAGCACATTACTCCCGAACCAACGGTCACCCCCGTACAGTTCCTCTGTGCACAGCTCTCTCCCCTGATTGCTTCAAAGCCTGATACCACTACCATATCTTCAGATCTGCATCATTCCTACCCACAGCCGATAAGAGAACTCGGTTCCCAGGTTGTACATATACAGACAAGTTCCCATGACCCGAGATCCAAAGAGAATCCCTTAGCACCGGTTAATTATGCTGATCGGGAGTTTCGCAAAGATCTCTGTGAGCATGGACGAAAGACAATCTGTTATGGAAAAAATGTGAATAATCAGATGGATCGGTTTATCACATACACCTTCTGGCATAACTATGTGAAGCAGTATCGGATTAATGATCCGAAAGAGAAGTACCATCTGCGTCATTATGATCAGGCGGGTATAGATAACGAGCTAGTGAATAGGGCGAGGGTTAAGATGTATACCAAGAGAAGGTTTTTCTCACATATCCAGGAGAAGTTGAGTTGGTTTCACAGGGTGTGGTGGGTGCGGTTACTGCAGAACCCAGAGGCATCTTCGAAGATGTATGTGCCGAAGTTCCTTACCTCTTTCTGAGTGAGAACTGCTGACTTCTGCCAGCACTTCCCACCGGCTTCGTTTCAGATCTAATATAAAAACAGATCTTCAAAGTATACATAGATATCCCAGGAATCAATATCCGGATACCACTCTTTATGGTAGAAATCACCATCCACATCCTCAGCAATAATATGCAGACGTGCTCCCCAATCTTCATAAACAGGAGTATATAACCACTCCACTTCAGAAGGATAAATTTCAGCATAATAGTCTATGTAGAGTGTTTCAGAACCCAGAAGATCATAACCCCACTCATCGGCTTCCCACATTTCATCGGTTATGACGTATAAATACCATATATCGTATCCGGTATTGTTTGTAATCATAAATACACCGGCATCAAAGCCGACCGGTTCAACCCCGGATATCCTGGAGGGAACATAGGCCTGACTGCCGATCAAATAGCGAAGCCAGTATATTTCTTCGGCAACCTCTTCAATTGGAATTATTAAATCAAAAGCTCTTGCCTCTGTATAGTAAGCCACTACAATCCCTACAACTTCACCCTTATTATTGATTACCGGACCACCGCTGCTACCCCCGTCAAAATTCATAGATACATCATAATAATTCAAACCTTCACCCAGAAAATCAGGTTGATACGAATTAATCATACCGGCAATTATCTTGAAATTCCCGGTTATTGGGAATCCGGCAGCCCAAATATCATCAAGAATCTCGGCGCCTTCCGCGAATTCCAGATAGGGAAACAAACTGCTGCTGTTAACAGTAATAACCGCCCAATCTCTACCGGCACCCCAATGTACAATTTCCGCTTCATACGTAGATCCATTCTGAAGCTTGACCCGCATTGGCATATCATAGCGGAGGTTATCTTCAATCACATGAAAATTTGTAAGTATCATTCCGGTTTCAGTAACAAAAAACCCTGATCCAAATGAATAAATCTCTTTATTTTCATCAAGAATATCTATACGAACCGTTGTTGAATCCAAAATTTCTCTTATTTCGCTATTTTCCAAAGCACATAGCGAACTAACAACAAATACTAGTATTACGGGAAAAAGAGCTGCTTTTTTAAACATAACATCATCCCTTCAGCCATGATAGCTAAGAATTTTTCCTTATTAAGAGGATATTTCAAAATTATTATTTTTGAAATATCTTCCTATTAGCCAGTTTCAAATACCGCCGATCTTTTGTCAAGAAAAAGGTAATACGTTTTTGGTTTCATGTCCCGCACAATATTCATTCTGCATCTTGACAGTATACCTTGGCACTTTTATAGTAAAGCACCATGGCAGATCTTCATTTTGACATTACAACCCTCACCCCGGAAGAAGCATCATTCTCTTATAAATCCACGAGAATTGAACAATGCAAAGCCTCATCGTTTCACGGAGAAATAATCGGACAGCCGCGTGCTGTTCAAGCTCTCGAAATGGGTCTCAGCATTCCGGGGAAAGGATACAATATCTTTGTATCCGGAGAACCGGGTACCGGTAGAATGACTGCAATACGGATGATTTTAAAAAAACAGGCGCTTACTGGCACACTACAGGATATACTCTACGTGAACAACTTTTCACGGCCCGAATTTCCTGTACTGATCCTGCTTCCTGCCGGGAAAGGTCTGGAATTTCAGCAAGCGTTGAAAGGACTGGTTCACAGAATAAAAGAAGAACTTATAAAACAGTTGGAAGATACAACGGACAGTAGCGAGAAAAAAAGTAAAATTGATATAAATCCGGATCTGTTAATACAAAAATTAAAAAAGGATTTTCAGAAAATCCGGGATCACTTTTCCGACAAGGTAATTATCAACTATTTGAAGGGTGTTCAAGAAGATTTGAATGAGTACTCATTTATTTTTTCCGGAGCAGACGCAGACACCATACGAAGTGCACAATTTTTTCTCCGCTATTCAGTAAATCTTCTTGTTGATAGATCCGGGACCGCTGCGGCTCCTATGATATATGAAAATCATCCGACATTTTCAACATTGTTCGGATCAATTGATGATAAGGCTGATAACCGGGATGACAATTATCCGCCGTTTCTATCTATTCACGGCGGATCGTTTCTTGAAGCATCCGGGGGTTATCTCATTTTAAATATGGTTGACATTCTTAAGGAAGAGGGGCTCTGGGATCATATAAAACGATCAATACGAACCGGATTGGTTATAATGCAGAACTCTTCCGGGTCAAACCAAAGAAGCCCGGGAGGAATAAGACCGGAACCTATCCCTATTGATTTGAAAATCATTGCTCTGGGAAATGAGGAATTGTATGACTATCTCTTTGTTGAAGATGAAGATTTCTATAAACTTTTTAAAATAAATGCTGAGTTCGATTTTTCTATGCCTGCAACCGATGAAAATATAGGAAACTATATCGGTTTCATTAAGATGATTGTTGATGATGAACAGCTCTCGCCTATTGAGACCTCAGGCATTGCGGAAATAGTTCGGTACGGCTCCTATCTGGTGGAACAGAGAGATGAGCTGAGTACACAATTTTCCCTGATAGCGGATATTCTACGTGAGTCACATTATTGGGCAAAAACATTGAGCTCTGAGACTATAACCGGAGAAATAATTAAGCACACACTTAAAGAGAGAGATTATCTTGCAAATCTGCCTGAATCAAAAATAATTGACCAAATATTATCCGGTGAGATGCTTCTGCATCTTGAAGGATCAAGACTCGGGAATGTAAATGCTTTGGCTGTATTGGATCGGGGAACATATAGCTTCGGAATTCCGGCAGTAATTTCTGCTACTGTAGCTCCGGGAACAGAGGGTATTGTTAATATTGAACATGAGGCAGGGCTTTCCGGTGAAATTCATGATAAAGGTCTGCTGATTCTGGAAGGTTATTTAAGAAAAATGTATGCCCGAAATTTCCCGCTCTCCATATACTCAGGCATTTGTTTTGAACAATCTTATGCAGAAGTAGATGGTGATTCGGCCTCTTCAAGTGAATTGTATGCTTTGCTCTCATCAATAGGAAATATACCTATCCGACAGGATATTGCTGTGACCGGATCGGTCAATCAGATGGGTGAAATCCAACCAGTCGGCGGGATAAATGAAAAAATTACCGGTTTTTTTTCAATTTGCAGCCGTAAAGGACTAACGGGAAAACAAGGTGTAATAATTCCAAAACTTAATATTCGAAACCTTATTCTTCCCGAATTTGTTATCGATGCAATAAAAAAGAAAAAATTCTCTATCTATCCGGTCAGTAATATTGATGAAGGTATGCAGGTTCTGGCCTCACGCCCTGCAGGTATCAGAAACGCAAAAGGCGTCTTCCCGCCAAACACCATGAACAGGATCATTGAAGATAAATTGAAACGGTTATATGAAATTTCCCGTCAGCAGAATTAGTTTTTCTTGACTCTGTTGTTATATATTACTATTTTGGTAATGTATTATATTTCTAAAGGAGGCCCCTCATGGCAGTGAAAATTTATACAACCCCAACCTGTGGATATTGCAATGTCGCAAAAGACTGGCTTAGAAAGCAAAATGTAGCATTTACCGAATACAATGTAGCAGTAAACATGGATAAAGCACAGGAGATGGTCAAAAAATCAGGACAGATGGGAGTTCCGGTTCTTGATGTAAACGGGAAAATTATAATCGGTTTCAACCAACCTGCAATTGAACGAGCTCTGAAAAAATAAGTTCCATTACACCGGAAAAGAAAAACCCATCAGCCCGATGGGTTTTTGTATCTGCAGATGTCAAATCCAAATCTTAATTCAGTTTATGTGAAAAATACTATATCAAATTATCAGAAAGAGTCTTCTGATTCATCTTATCAGGCAATAACGGCCTCTATCCGTAACAATTCATCCTCAGAGAAATCTGTTTTTTCCGCTGCCTGAACACAGTCTACAATCTGACTTAGCCGGCTGGCTCCAATAACAGCACTTGTTACCGTTTTATTGTGCAGTACCCACGAAATTGCCATCTGCGCTAATGATTGTTCTCTTTCTGCAGCCAAGGTATTAAGTTTTTTCAATTTTTCAACCAGTTCCGGTGTTATAGAATCTTTTTTCAGAAAACCGCCTCTTGCTATCCGTGAATTCTCTGATATTCCCTTGAGGTACTTATTAGTAAGTAACCCCTGCGAAAGTGGGGAAAATACGATGCAGCCAATCTGCTCTTCATCAAGTACATCGGTAAGGCCATCTTCTATCCATCGGTTCAGCATAGAGTATGAAGGCTGATGAATTAAACACGGTGTATTCAAGTCTTTAAGAATAGCAGCAGCTCTCCGGGTATCTTCCGGTTGATAGGAGGATATTCCCACATATAATGCTTTCCCCTGCTTAACGGCATGAGCCAGAGCGCCCATAGTCTCTTCAAGAGGCGTTTCCGGATCAAACCGGTGTGAATAAAAAATATCAACATATTCAAGCCCCATCCGTTTTAAGCTTTGATCAAGTGATCCAAGCATATATTTCCTGCTTCCCCACTCTCCATACGGTCCGGGCCACATAAAATATCCGGCTTTTGATGAGATAATAAGTTCATCCCGATAGCTTGAAAGATCGTTCCGCATAATTTTCCCGAAGGTCTCTTCGGCAGATCCGGGAGAAGGGCCATAGTTATTGGCAAGATCAAAATGTGTAATCCCCATATCAAATGCACCGAAAATCATATCACGGGCATTGCTGAAAACATCCACATCCCCGAAATTATGCCATAAACCAAGTGAAACTCTTGGAAATTTAAGACCGCTGTTTCCACATCGTTTGTACTCCATTTTTCCATATCGATCATTATTTGCTTTATACATAAGTCACCTCCATAGATTTTACACGATATCCGGTATTGAACCGAACTCTATCTTTTCTTCAGCTCCTCAACCCATCGCTGCATCAGTATACCAAATGCCACCGAAAGATTCAGCGATCCCTTTGCCCCATAGGTTGGAATACTAACTCTTCCCAGACTGTTGTCGGCAGCAAGTAGTCCTTCCGGACTTACTCCAAGCTCCTCTGACCCCAGTATCACTGTTCCTGAATCGGGAAATCTAAAATTGCTGATATCTTCTCCCCCCGTCTCAAGGGCAAAAACCGGCCCCAACTCCGGGTTCCGGTCAATCAGGCTCGAGATTTCTGCCGATTCCCAGGAGAGGGTATCGGTACAACCCCGTGAAGTTCTGCCTGCACGTTTATGATCCGGACTTGCCGTATCAGATGAAATAATAATCCTGTCGCAGCAGAACGATTCTGCAGTACGAAACACCGATCCAACATTAAAAGGAGAACGAATATGATCAAGATAGGGGCGGATTGGATATAGCAACCGCTTCGCTGAAGACAGTAGCTCACCCGCTTCAGTATGAAAGTCCCAGTCAGCCACCGTAACCCCTAGCGAATTCATAAGGAAATAGTATATATCGTCGCAGAACCATACCATTTCAGAATCCGTTAGGCTGTTAATTTTTGTCTGTTTCTCAGAAATGTAGCTGACAACGCCACCGCTGCCTTCCGCCAGTCCCGTCTCCAGAATTATATCTAATAAACCATTAAGATAAGCTCTATCAGTAAGGGTTCCCGCAGAAAAAAGCCTGCCTGTTTCCCGGAAAACATAAGCACACTTCCGCAATCGTACAGATGGTTTTAATGTTCGGATTTTCCGCAAAGTAATCACCTGGAGTATTCTCCATCAGGAGAATTGTCTGATTTTTTTTTCTTATCAACCGGAGAAACCAGAACAACAAACTCACCCTTTACAGATTGCCGCTGGAGGTAATTCTCATACACATTCAATGCAGAATCCTCAATAATCTCCTCATATATTTTTGTCAGCTCTCTGCCGACAATAACCCTTCTATCCGGATCCAGATCAGCAAGAACTCCCAGCAATTTAACAATGCGGAATGGGGATTCATAGAGAACAAACGCCTCATTTCTATCCAGCAGTACCTGAAGACGGCTTTTTCGTTTGCCGCTTTTCGGGCTTAGAAACCCGTCAAATACGATTGTACTGCCGGTATACCCCGCCACACTGCATACTGCGGACAGCGCAGAAGCACCGGGTATAGGAATTACGGCAAATCCCGCATCGCGAACAGCATTCACCAGACGTGTTCCCGGATCACTGATCCCCGGAGTCCCGGCATCACTCACATAGGCAATGTCCTTACCCTCCTCAAGCAGCATTATTATACCCCTTGCCGACTGTTCCTCATTTTTAGCATGACAGGCAATTGTATGAGTTTTTATATGAAAATGATTCAGTAAATTCCGGGTATGCCGGGTATCCTCACATGCTACTACATCAACCTCTTTAAGAATGCGCAGAGCCCGTAAGGTGATATCCTCCAGGTTCCCGATTGGTGTTGCCACCATAAATAGGCTGCTCATATGCGGAGCTTCTCCTTATTCTTTCTGTAGAGTCCTCTGAACTGATCATAGGTTAACCCCAGCTTGACAGCTGCTTCTTTCTGGCTTCCTTCACTTGCATCCAGCGCACGCTGTAAAAAGGAGAGCTCCAGCATTTCACCGGCTTCAGAATACTTATCTAACGGTATAGCATCAAAAAGCTCTTCAAAAGAAGCGTCAGACACTCCTGTCCCTGTACTGATTTCTGTATAGGGATTGTCGAAGGGATTCAGCGATATCTCGGTAATTACTGAATCGCGTGTACGGTAAACCGCACGTTCAACCGTATTCTTCAGCTCTCTTACATTCCCCGGCCACGCATACGAGAGCATAGCTTCCACAACAGCACTGCTGAACTCCGGAATTTCATCCCGCCCCAACTCATACGCCATCCGTGAAGCAAAATGCTGTGCCAGTAATATAATATCATCGCCTCTTGCCCGCAAAGGGGGTATAAAAAGCACTTCAAAAGAGAGCCTGTCCAGCAAATCCTGTTTGAACTTATTCTCTTTACATAAAGCAGGTAAATCTGCGTTTGTTGCCCCTACAATCCGTACATTCACCTCAAACGTGCGGGAACTCCCAACCCGTTCAAAAGTCCCGTACTCTACCACCCGGAGAATTTTTTCTTGTACTTCAAGAGGTATCAATCCAATTTCATCAAGAAACAAGGTCCCCCCGCTTGCCTCTTCAAACCGTCCTTTCCGGGCTTTGACGGCTCCAGTGAAAGCACCCGCCTCATGACCAAACAACTCGGTTTCTATAAGACTAGGAGGAAGTGCTGCACAGTTTATCGTAACAAAAGGCTCCTGCCATCTACCGGAAAGAAAATGGAGGCGGGAAACTGCCATCTCTTTTCCGCTGCCCCGCTCCCCTATCACCAATACAGGGCGATCCACAACAGCTGCCCGGCTTATCTGCTGCTGAAAATCAAGAAATCCCTCAGAATCTCCAAGGGTCTCATTGAGCTTTCTTTCAGTAGTATTGATTTCCATACAAAAGGCCTCCAGAAGTTTGGTTTATTATACCGCTTACCGGCAATTTATACCACTTAATGTTTTATGTATTACTGCAAGTACTGTGAAATACACAAAAAAACTGCTTTAGATGCCGTCAGGGTAAGGACCTGAAGTTGGCACACTTTCTGCAAATAGTAAATGTGAGAGCCTAGCTCTTGCCAATAAATATAAAAAATTATACCCTACTATGGAGGAATATTATGGGAGTTTTTTCAAGATTCAAAGATATTATGAGCGCAAATATTAATTCGCTCCTCGACAAAGCAGAAAATCCTGAGAAGATGATTCGATTGATGATTCAGGAGATGGAAGACACGCTGGTTGAGTTAAAATCTGCTTGTGCTGCTAAAATGGCGGCAAAAACAAAGGCTGAACGACAGGGAAAAGAGACGGATCAGTACATCAAGCGATGGCAGCTTCGTGCTGAACTTGCGGTAGAGAAAAAGAAAGATGATTTAGCCCGCGAGGCACTGACCGAAAAGATGAAATATCAGAAAGACCTTGAAGTTGTGCAGACTGATATTGAGCAGTATGAAAAGCTCATTTCCGAATGCAAAAGCAATATCATTAAAATTGAAGAGAAGTTGCAGTTGGTGAGACAAAAGCACAAACTGCTTATTCAGCGGGGAATACACGCAACAGAACAAATTAAAGCCAAAGAAACTATCCGCGAAGCTGCAGGAACAAAAGCATTTCAGAGATTCAGTGAACTTGAAGGTAGAATTGAGAGAATGGAAGCTGAGGCTGAAATGGCAGGTTTTTCAGCTCCCGGAGGTCTGGAAGATGAGTTCCAGAAACTTGAGTCGGTAGCGGATGTTGAAGCAGAGCTGCAGGAACTCAAGAATTCCATCAAAAAGGAAAAGAAGTAACAATGGGTAACGAGGTGATGGTTCTCTTGATATCTGTCGGGATTCCAGTTGTTTGTGGAACTTTGATAGTCCTGGAATCTATAAAGCGAAGGGATCAGCGAAAAAGAATGAAAATGCAGGGAACAAAACCTATCCGCAACGATCGGGAAGCTGAGATTATTGAGGAAGTATATCAAGGGTTAAAATCCCTCCGCGCGAGAATTGAAAATCTGGAGACTCTTAACCAGGGAAAAAGGGATAAGGAATGATCATGGCAATTCGTGGTAAATTATATAGATCTAGAAATGGTGAAATTTTTGGAGTCTGCAAAGGTCTGGCAAAATGGGCTGAGCTCCCGGTAGGACCAGTACGGCTTGGGGTCATACTGCTTGCAGTATTCAGTGGATTTGTTCCGATATTGGTTATTTATATACTGACAGCGGTATTTCTTCCCGTTGAGCCGTTGTATAAATCAAAGTTTGATGATAATTTCTCTGAAGACTTCGGTGATGACTTTAGAAAAGAGTACAAGGAAAACAGAAAAAGAACTGTTCATGACCTAAAAGATGAGTTTGAAAAACTTAAACGCAAAGTCGCAGGTATGGAAGATGATGTCCTGCACGCAGAAAATAAAGAAGATGACTGGGATAACAGATTTAACAGGGATAATACCTAAGCTGCTGCAGCTGCCCTATTCTTCACACAATGGAAAAACAAATGAGTTATAAAAAGGACAAGACAATGAACCGTACAATTCTTGCCGGTGCATTTATTATTATTGCGTTATTAGGGGCATTCGGCTTGTTCAGAGGAAACAAAGAAGATAAAAGCCCTGTATCTGCAGTTATTCCGGTTGGTATGAGTACCATAGAGCTGGAAGCCGATATGTCAGCAAATGATTTGCGAAGTCTTTCATTCATAGGCGTTTCATCTGATATTATTGTTACCAGATCCGGCAGTAGTACTATTACCGTAAAACTAACCGGAAGTGCCAGGGTGGCACCTGAACTGCTAACTGAAAGGAGTGGTTCCAGCGGCACCTTTACAGTAAAATGGCCAAAATCAATTAACAATAATGCCAGAAATATGAAAATGGAAATTTTCCTGCCGACACAGTATCAGGAAGATGTCAGTTTTCGAACTGTCTCGGGTGATATCCATCTGACAGAAAGAAGTAAATTCAACAATGTTATATTCAATACTGTTAGTGGAGATATCAGCAATAAAGATTTAAGCAGCAGTTCCTATTCGGCCTCAAGTGTTTCAGGCGACATATCGCTATCAGATATAATCAGCAGAGAGACATCCCTCTCTTCAATCAGCGGCAGCATAGATTATTCCGGCAGCCTGGTCTCACTTTCATTCAGTTCAATTTCTGGTGACTGCAGGATCACGCTTGATTCTCTCGAAGGCAGTATTGAAGGCAACTCTACAAGCGGCGATATTGAACTGCGTTTACCGGAATCAATATCTGCAAATATTGACTTTTCCACAGTATCAGGTGAGCTTTCATCGGATATTCCGATACTGACAACCGGATCAAAAAAGAATCATCTTTCCGGAACCATCGGCTCCGGGAATCATTCCATCGAGGGACATACAGTCTCCGGTGATATACATATATCCAGGAATTAGAGGCACCATACTGCCTCCCCCTTCTCAATGTTTTAGCTATTGACCGCGGTTTTAAAACCGCGGTCCTCTTTTGCAGCGTTTAGGCTATTCAGGGTTTTTAAAAATCCAGTACTCTACAAAGGGCCAGAGTGTACCTCTAGCCGTTATTTTCTCATATTTTTTTTGAATCTTACCCCCGAGTGATTCTGCAAGCTTACGACTGGGGATATTTACCGCAGCACACGGCCAGATTATATAATTATAGCGGAGACTCCCGTCAGCCCATTTTTTCAAGGCTGCTGCAGCTTCCTGTCCATAGTGATTACCATGAGCAGCAAATTTTAACCATCCACCCATTTCTGGACTATTATTGTCCAGATTTTCGAGCCCGAAACAGCCGATAAATTCACCTGTTTTTTTCAAGGTTACTGCCGTAAAAAGTTGGGCACCCTCTTTCATCTCAACTTCCCGACTTTTAATCCGGCTTTGTAAAATTTCCAATCCCTCCGGTGGTCCATAATTCATATATTGTATTACCGGATCACGATATTCTAATAAAATCTGCTCCGCATACTGTATAGTAACAGGCTCAAGCAGCAGCCTCTCTGTTTGTATTTTTATCAGGTGTAAATTTTTACATTGAAATAATTGTTTCTCTTTCATATCAGCTCCATCAGATTGCATTACAAACTCATCAATAGCTGCATGCTCAAGGCTGAACCATTTTTTCACTCAGGTCCCAAAGTTTTTTTGCTGCGATTATATCATATGACCTTTTTGAAGAGGGTACTGATCGTTTTCGGTAAAAATATTTCCCGGAGATTCCTTCGATATCCTGAGACATTGCAAGATATACCGCTGTTTCTGAACCCTTTTCTGAAGTCTGGAAAAAAGGTCTTAGCATCCGGGTAATCAACGTACCAAAGCCGGTATCTCTATTAACCCCCATACTTGTAGCAACTGCACCTGGGTGAAGACAATTTACGGTTACGCCTGTACCCTTCAGCCTTTCAGCCAATTCATAGGTAAAAAGAATATTTGCCAGCTTAGATTGTGCATAGGCACACCATGCTGTATAGTTTTTCTTAAGATTGACATCTTTAAAATGTATTTTACCGATTTTATGTGCACCTGAGGCAACAGTAATAATTCTTGCCGGAGCAGCTGCAAGGAGAAGGCTGAGCAGTTCATTAGTCAGCAGAAAATGACCTAAGTGATTGACTCCAAACTGTAACTCATATCCATCGGCAGTCTGATGGTATCCCGGTAAAATAACCCCGGCATTATTAATAAGTACATTAAGCCTTTGATACTTACTCTTAAATTCTACGCAAAAATCCCTGACACTTTTTAGGGAGCCTAAATCACAAAGCATCAGTTCAACGGAATTATTTTTACTTGAAGTTCTCACCTCTTGAAGAGCTTTTTCTCCCCGTTCTTTGTTTCGACACAGCATAACTACAATTGCTCCGGTTCTTGCAAGCTCCATGGAGGCCGCTTTCCCCATCCCTGAACTAGCCCCTGTAATGAGAACAACACTACTTTTATCCATTTGCTTTATTCCTGTTGAGGATGCTTATTGCCAACCGTTTTACGATTTCGGACTCCTCCGGTTTGCTTGTGGCTATAAAAAGAGTTAGTGCTGCCAGGGTATCATTGCTGATTATGGGTTCTCCATTTATTGAAAGAAGAGCATTGTTCTGCTCTAAAAAGTAGACAAAACATGCCGCGGCAATACGCTTATTTCCATCAACAAATGAGTGATTCTTGGTTATTAAATAGAGTAGATTCGCAGCCTTTTCTTCAAGGGAGGGATAAATTTCAACTCCGCCAAAACTTTGTCTAATTTGACCGATAGAACTTTTAAAGCTCTCATCCTTAGGTTGTGCAAATACATCAGATTCAAAATCTGAATACATGTTGTGTATTAAACTCATATAGTCCTTATATTCGGGATAGTGCGTGGCCTGGGTTGTTTTTCCTTTGCTATCTAGCTCTTCATGGTCATAATCATCCAGGAGCCCTAATCCTTTTGAGAAGAGTTCAAACACCTGTTTGTTGGTTTCATCAGTTGCATTCTCAATAGCCCGGCCGACAATCCTGATTCCTGCCTTGAGATATTCAACCTCTTGATGCTTTTGGGCCAACCGTTTTTCGTTTATGGCATAACCCTGAACAAGGTAGTCTTTTAACCGTTGAGTTGCCCATTGACGGAATTGTGTTCCCTGTTGAGATTTGACTCGGTAACCGACTGAGATGATTACATCGAGATTGTAGTACTCTACCTGATATATTTTCCCATCAGCCGCAGTTGTCGCAAAATTTGCGACAACTGATTCTTTTGGTAATTCTCCATCCTTAAACACACTATTTACATGCTTTCCAATTGTTTTAATATCACGGTTAAATAACGCTGATATTTGATGGCGATTGAGCCAAACAGTATCGGCATCGAAATGGACGACTATCTCAGTATTATTCGCGGAAGTCTTATAAATCTCAATCTTATTTTTCATGGGCTTTGTCCTTCATTTACTGACGTGTTCCTGCGTTAACAATATATCTCATCTACCGCGAGAATCACAGAGTAATTCTCAACCAATTTATAACCAAACAGTTCCTGTATGTTCTGTAACCCCAAATAACTCATTGAAGAATACCCCCTTCTCATGCTACCATCAACCCATGGAAACAATGAAAAGAACCGCAACCTGCGGAGAGTTAACAAAGAAAGATGCCGGACGTATGGTTACCCTGAACGGCTGGGTGCACCGAAACAGAAATCATGGAGAGATCCAGTTCATCAACCTTCGGGACACCTATGGCATAACACAAGTCTTTATAGGGGACGATGCAGATAAGGAACTCAAAAAAGTATCCGCTGAATTGAGGTTCGAGTACTGCGTAGCGATTTCCGGAGTAGTCAAAGAACGCCCGGAAACCATGATCAATCCAGACATGACAACCGGAGAGATTGAAATAGAGGCAAAGAACATAGAAATCCTCTCCCGATGCGAAGTTTTGCCCTTTATGATTGATGAAGAGTCCGATGCAAAAGAGGATTTACGACTGACCTATAGATATCTCGATCTGCGCTCCGGCGGTATGCAGAAACGCATAAAACTCAGAACCGCTTTTACTTTTGCCGTGCGCGAATACCTCACGAAACAGGGATTCATGGAGATTGAAACCCCTACCCTGATAAAATCAACCCCGGAAGGAGCACGCGACTTTCTGGTTCCCTCACGGGTTCAGGCAGGAAAATTCTACGCCCTGCCCCAGTCCCCGCAGTTATTTAAACAGATTCTCATGGTATCAGGCTTTGACCGATACTTTCAGATTGCCCGCTGCTACCGGGATGAAGATGCCAGAGGCGACCGCCAACTGGAGTTCACCCAGGTTGATTTAGAGATGAGCTTTGTCTCCCGTGATGACGTCCTTAAAGTCACAGAGGGAATGTTTCAGTATGTTTTTGAAAAAACCATGCAGTACAAACTGCCTGAAACATTTACACGCCTCACCTATGAAGAAGCAATGAATACCTATGGAAGCGACAAACCCGACCTGCGGTTTGAACTCCCCATAAAATCCTTTGACACCCTTGCGGCAGATACCACCTTTAACGCATTTACCTCGGTACTGGAAGCAGGAGGATCGATTAAAGCTCTGAATGCAAAAGGATGCGCTACCTATTCCCGAAAAATGATCAGTGAACTGGAACAGGCGGCAAAAATCTATGGCGCCAAGGGCTTAGCCTGGGCAAAAGTAACAGAAGCAGGACTCGAGGGCGGAATAACCAAGTTTATCAGCGAACAGGCTGATGAAATTATCAGCTCTATGGAGGCTGAACCCGGAGACCTGCTGCTGATGATCGCTGACAAATGGTCGGTATGCTGTAACTCTTTGGGCGCTGTACGCTCTAAACTGGGTAAGGACCTTGGTCTGATTGATCCTGCCAAATTCGTATTTTGCTGGATTATTGACTTCCCGCTCTTTGAGTATAATGAGAATGAAAATCGCTGGGAAGCAGCGCATCACATGTTCTCAATGCCGCAGGCACAATATCTGGATACCATGGAACAGGATCCCGGTGCCGTAAAAGGTGACCTCTACGACCTCGTACTCAACGGCTATGAAGTCGCCTCCGGTTCGATAAGAATACATGACCCTGAAATCCAGAAAAGAATCTTCTCCATAGTCGGATTTTCCGAAGAAGTTGCAGAAGAGCGGTTTGGATTCCTGCTGAAGGCATTCAGGTATGGACCACCGCCGCATGGCGGAATTGCACCGGGTCTGGATCGAATGGTCATGATTATGGCCGGACAAACTTCAATCAAAGAGGTTATTCCCTTTCCGAAAAATACTGTAGGAATTTCGCCGATGGAGAACTCACCTTCGATAGTTGATGAACAGCAGCTTAAAGATCTGCATCTGAAACTGGATTTTTCCGAAGACAATTGAGCGCGAGAATGCAAACTATGAAAACCATTCTCGTTTCCGGGTTTGAACCATTTCTAACAGTATCGAAAATCCGTCAAAGGATACAGCAATAAATCCGGATGAACCTGCATCATTTTACACTTTTTTATGCGATTTGAATGAGGGGATCTTTTACATCTTCACCTTTCTCATATATTTGAATTGGATCTATATCAAGACAGGTAGAAGGATCATAATGGCCTCCAATATCCCATGCAAGCGTATTATTCAGAACAGTACATGTGTTCATAAAAATATCAATATCTGATATCTTCTTAAATACACCTTTACCGATTAATGGTGCCATAATATACAGTTTTATTTTTCCATCATCAAAATAGACATATACAGTATAATTATTTTTCGGAATAACTTGTATCACACTCTGTATTCTGACTACTCTCCTAGTACCCTGTACAGCTTAAACTTACAGGTTCTTACGCAGTTGCCCGGTGGGTATATGCAAGGAAGAATACGAAGCCTTAGCCAGCTAAGGTGATGTATTCTGACGATGCAGATACCTACCGCGTACAAGTAAGAATCCTAAGATTTAAGTTGTACAGGGTACTAGTGTAAAGGATCAATCCTCTTCAATTCTCCATGCTCCTGAGCTGTTTCCCAATTTTTCATAAGTTCCTGGCCATGCAATTCACACCATGCAAGAACCAATTTTAACTGTCTCGAAGGCAGCATCCCCTTTATAACAACTGCATCTGTTATGGAAATCAACGCTTTCATATTTATATATTCTGCATGAAAACGAGGAGGCGCATGTTCATCCCAGTACATAAAGATTTTAATTCCAAAAAACTCTGAAATATGCGGCATAGATACCTCTTGATAAACATTACACTTTTCCCGAATCGAAAACAAGACAAAAAATGCCTTGCCTGCAAATCACCTCATCGGAGCACATTCCAAGCCAGGGGCGTCCACAAACCCGTCCTGATTCCTGCATATTTCAAAGCATCAGCGGTCCAGTTGTTACAGGTAAAAAACAGGGAATAGGTTCCTTCAGCGTTTAAAAACAGGCTGTCACCATAGACCGCATTTACCGTCTCCGGGGGAATAACCGAGAACTTTCCATCTTCCCCCCGGATAATAAAATTATCTATATACTCATACAGCAGGTCGATAGTCTGCTTGTCTGTTTTATATGCGGTTACCACCTCGCCGCGGATGGGTCCGGTATAAAAAGAGATCCGTATCGCCGCATCGGTAGGCCGGAAGAGAGAGTGCATAACCAGAGTAAAATTCAGATCCTCCAAAAAGGGCGTTTCCGGATAAAAGGTTCTGTCACCCCATCCAAAACAATAATAACCTTCATCAGGCCCGGAATCACCTCTGACATCTTCAATATCTTCCCGGAATGGGCTGAATCTCGCCGGCAGGCAAATCTCAACATGATATGTATTGTCAGTAAAAAAGATCTGGTATTCAGCGCTTTCTGTATCCGGTGCATCCACAATCGTCGGCATTGCTCCTACCAGAACGGCAAAGAAATAGATTGAAACCATGAATACCGGAACAAGTACCAGTGTGAGTATAATTTTCTTAACTTTCTTTTTCATTTTCTTCTTCATTATCGTCCACCACAAATCACAAACTTAAAATTACACATACATAGTACTGGCAGTCAATCAAATATCATCCCGAACATATAATAATGAATTTTGATAAAATTAACAGTTATTTCTCTACACAGAATCTCTGTTAAGCTGTATATTCAGATTAGAGAGTCTGGTTGTATCGTCTTTTTCAATCAGGGATTTCTATCTTATCAGGAGGTCTTTTATGGATTTATTGACAAATCCTGTGTTTCTCTGGTTAATCGCTGCAGTCATACTGCTTATTCTTGAGTTTGTAATTCCCGGAGTGCTGGTTGTTTTCTTCTCTTTCGGTGCTTTTGTGCTGATGCTCATTACCTGGATACTGCCGAACATCCCGCTGAATATTCAGTTAATTATTTTTCTCATAGTGTCAGTACTCTCTCTCGTTCTTCTCCGCCGGAAACTGAAAAAAGTATTCCACGGCAGAAAAAGCGGATCGGTTAAAGAGGATGAAACTGATGAGATTGTTGGAAAAACGGTTACCGTCACTGTAGATATCACTCCCAAATCTTCCGGCAGGATCTCTCTGAACGGTACTGAATGGAGTGCCGAATCTGCTGAAGAGTGCAAAAAGGGTGAACGGGTCATAATAACAGGGCGAGAAAGCCTGAAAGTAACAGTAAAAAAAGATAAATAGGAGTAGTACTATGTTTGAAAATTTCTTGTCTACTTTAGTTCTTATTGTGGTAATTGTATTTGTACTGGTTATTCTTCTGAGATCTGTACGGGTCGTGTCCCAGAAAACAGCATTTATTGTTGAACGGCTGGGTAAATACCAGCAGACACTCGAAGCAGGGTTTCACATTCTTGTTCCTTTCATCGATAAAGTTGCTTACCGGCATACACTAAAAGAGAGTGCAATAGATGTTGAATCTCAGACCTGTATAACAAAAGATAATATTGCTATTGAGGTTGACGGCATTCTCTATCTGCAGGTTATCGATCCCAAAAAAGCATCCTATGGAATTGATAACTATAAGTTTGCATCGACCCAGATAGCCCAGACCACTATGCGAAGTGTCATCGGTAAACTTGAACTTGATAAAACCTTTGAGGAGCGGGACACGATAAACTCTGTAATTGTCGAAGCTGTAGATAAAGCCTCTGACCCCTGGGGAGTCAAGGTGAGCAGATACGAGATAAAGAATATAGTTCCCCCGCAGAGCATCAAAGAGGCAATGGAGAAACAGATGCGCGCAGAGCGGGAAAAACGTGCTCTGATTGCAGAATCTGAAGGTGATAAGCAGGCTAGAATTAACCGTGCCGAGGGATCCAGACAGGAACTGATAGCCAATTCAGAGGGTGAAAAGCAAAAACGCATTAATGAGGCTGAAGGCCGCGCTGCCGAGATTGAAAAAGTTGCCGAAGCTACAGCCATCGGTTTGAAAAAGATTGCTGCAGCCATTCAGGAAAAGGGCGGTGCTGATGCGGTTAATTTGAGAATTGCGGAACAGTATCTGACTGAGTTCGGGAAGCTGGCAAAAGAGAATAATACCATGATCCTCCCTGCGGATTTGACCGACATCTCGAAGATCATTGCAACCGCAACAACGGTAATGAAACAGACAAAATAGATCCGTTCTTTAATGGAGAAAGGCTGCAGATACACGTGAAACAATCACGTACTGCAGCCTTTTTTAGAGATTCCACCTATTCATAGTTACAATTTCATCATACTCTTTTCTGATTTGCGGTGCATTTTCCAGAGCTTTATGTTTTTCTCCCAAATACTCCCCATCTCCAGGATACCCGAAAGCTATTGCAGCAATAATATCATACTCCTCTGGAATTCCGAAATTCTCCCTAACAATTGAAGGGGTAAAGCCTGCCATGGGGTGACCAATCAGCCCCTCTTTTACAGCCTGCAGAAGCATATTCTCTACAGCCAGGCCGGTATCGAACTGAGCAAAATTTCGGCCGTCAGGTAACTGACAATCCAAACTATTCTTTGTTACAGAAAAAACCAGAAAAGCCGAATGTTTCGCCCAATAGTTACCATCCGAAAGCGCTTTATAACCCTTTGAAAGACTCTCTTCATCGGTCAGCACAAGAAATCTGGCTGGCTGCTTATTAGCACAGGATGGTGCTATCCGGGCTGCCTCCATGATCCTTTTAATCATATCCTGCGAAACTTTTTCCCCGGAAAAACCTCGGAAAGCTCTTCTGTTCACTATCTCATTTACTATATTTGTATTCATAGAGATAATATCTGATAGATTACGGTGATGGTCAAGAAAAAAGAGGCCGTCCAATATGAAAGCTCATACTGAACGGCATATTCCCTATTACCGCAGTCGCATTTCTGATACTTGCGCCTGTTCCTTCCTATACTTCGTATGTGCCGGAGGCTACATTTCCACCGGTTCCTGTCCAGTTGGCGTGGAAAAATTCGCCCCGAGGTTTGTCTGTCCGCTCAAAGGTGTGCGCACCGAAATAGTCACGCTGAGCCTGCAGGAGGTTCGCCGGAAGCCGTTTGCTTCGGTATCCGTCAAAAAACATAAGTGCTGCCGAGAGAGTCGGAACCGGAATCCCCAAATTAACAGCCTGAGTTATTACCTTCCTCCAGGAAGTCTGACAACGTCCAATGACCTCCTGAAAGTAGTCATCAAGCAGAAGATTGTTCAGTTCAGAGTCTTTATCAAAGGCTTCTTTGATTTTCCCGAGAAATACGCTGCGGATTATACACCCGCCGCGCCACATTAATGCGATCCCGCCGTAATTAAGATCCCAGCCGTTTTCTTTCGCCGCTTCCCGCATCAGCATATATCCCTGGGTATAGGAAACGATTTTCGAAGCAAGCAGAGCTTGCCGTATGTCCTCAATAAATGCTTTTTTATCCCCGCTAAAGGAGTGTGTACCTACAGCTTTAAGGACTTTAGAGGCTTCAACCCGCTCCTCTTTCATAGCAGAAAGCGCCCGTGCAAAAACAGCCTCTCCTATCAAAGTAACGGGAACACCAAGATCAAGGGAACTGATTCCCGTCCACTTGCCAGTACCTTTCTGCCCGGCAGTATCAAGGATTTTCCCGACCAGCGGTTCTCCATCTTCATCTTTGAATGCCATGATATCCCGGGTAATCTCAATTAAATAGCTGTCCAGCTCGCCCTTGTTCCATTCACTGAACACCTCGTGAAGTTCCTCATACGATAACCCAAGACCCTCTGCCATAAGCTGATAGGCCTCACAGATAAGCTGCATATCGCCATACTCAATACCATTATGGACCATTTTCACATAGTGCCCTGCGCCTTCAGAACCTACCCACTCACAGCAGGCAGAACCATCGTCTGTCTTTGCAGCTATATCCTGAAAAATATCCTTAACATGAGGCCATGCTTCCGGATTGCCTCCGGGCATTATTGAAGGGCCTCTTCTGGCGCCCTCTTCCCCGCCGGATACTCCGGTTCCGATGAACAGGATCCCTTTTTCTTTCAGTTCACGGGTTCTTCTGGTGGTATCTGGAAAATGAGAGTTTCCGCCGTCAATGATGATATCGCCCTCTTCAAGATGCGGGAGAATCATATCAATAAAGGCATCTACCACTGCACCGGCTTTTACCATGAGCATGATTTTTCTCGGCCGTTTGAGTGAAGCCGCCAGTTCCTCAATTGAGTAAGTTCCGTAAATAGTATCCCTTCCTGCTGCAGCATCCTTGAGAAAATCATCAACCTTTGATGTCGTCCGGTTGAATACGGCAACCGAATAGCCATGATCATTCATATTAAGAACCAGATTCTGGCCCATTACCGCCAATCCAATTAAACCAATATCAGCTTGTACTTTCATGTTATTAACTCCTCTCAATCTCTAATTATGCATCAAATCGATCTATGCATCAAATCGATCCCGGCAGGCCCAAAGACCCAAAGCAGGATTCGCTATAAAATATATCTCTTTTCCATCCACATGGTAATAACCATCCTGTTTTTCCTGGGGTTTATATAATTCCATCATAGCCTCTATGTCCCCATACTCATAGCCAGCAGATTCGACTTCTTCTTTTGTAAGTCCTCCCGGACAATACAGTATTGAAAAACGTCCATCCGATGAGCCGTGAATCAGGTGTGCGGCCGCAGAGAGGTTTTGCCTGAGGTCGTCCTGAGTCTCAACATCTGCAAGAACTTTTTCTGTTCCCTTATAGCCGTACTTTCTTATGAGTTTATCTATCTCGGGATCTTCTCCAAAGGCGGATACCCCGGGAGCAAGAACTATAAGACGGCCGCCGTCAGCCAAAGCCATACGTGTCCGGTAGATACTTTTATTTCCCAGCCAGGTGCTCCGGAACTCTTCGGGGTCAAGATAGACAACTGCCGTTTTCAGCGGTTCATTAAGCATCGTAAAATTCACTTCGAGGGCTAAATCCGAAGCTTGTTCGAACGCTGTCCGGTCTTCACTGATATAGAGACCTTTCAGAGCAAGGTCACCTGAAGTTTCTGTACCTATAACTGTCTGTATGAAAACTATCGGCAGGTCTTTTCCAAACTGGGTATAGGCCTCATCCATTATATAGCGTACCGGATTATCCGCGCGTCCCATAATCCGTTCCATACCAAAAGCAGCACCAAGATAGTGGCTCTTATTTATGCCCTCCTGCCCTCCGGTTCCTACAAATATATTCTTTGTATAATTTGCCATCCCGATTACTTCGTGCGGGACAACCTGGCCAATAGAGAGCATCAGGTCAAAATCTCCTTCAAGCAGCAATTTGTTGATCTGAACAGGCCAGGAATAGGAGACTTTTCCTTCTGAAATCCTTTCCAAAGTCTCTGACGGGATTTCGCCTAAAGTAACTACATCATTTCTCCAATCGTGATCCCGGAAAAGCGTCGCAGGCACATTTCCGAACATCTTCCTGATTTCATTTTCTGTCATTGGGACATGCGTACCGAGCGCAGGCATGATGGCTTTAACGGCATCCCCGTAATAGTTATAGGCAATCTCAGTTATCTCACCAGCCCTGCTATGAAATCTGGTAATATCCGGGGGGATAATCAGTACCCTGTTCCGGGGTCCGATCTTTTTAAAGGCCTCATGGAGAGCGTTCTTCAGCTCCAGCTTGGTGAATACTTTATCAGCCGATCCTTCAGTATAGTAGACCATTTTTTCATGCCTCCCATGGCGGATGTTCAGGCAGATATGTCTGAAACTCTTCAATCAAAGCCTTTTCATATGTTCCTGCATAGGTTTTATTAAAAAACTTATCCAGACCCTCGCTATACAACCTCTCCCATGATGCATCTTCATTACCCGGATTAATCGGGTAAAAAAGCACATGGTTCTCTTTGGCTGCCTTTAAATCTCCGGGAGCATCGCCTATCATCAGGATTTGATCAAGCGGATATTTCCCAACAGCGGCATAGGCAATATGCTCTGTCTTGGTACCCATCTCCTGTCCTGCAATCACCTTAACATATGAATCTATTCTATGTTCCTTCCACTCCCGTTCCAGCGCCTCGCAGGGAGTCTGTGAAACAACAATCATATCAGCCAGATCTTCAATCTTTTCCAGGCACTCCCGCACAAAAGGGAAAGGGGGAATTCCATGAACCATGCGCTCGATGGTCTTATTAACCGAAATCGAATAATCATATACTATATCAAACTCTGGTGCTTTATTTGTCTCCATCTCTTTAAGCAGAGCTGGATTACCGAGCTTTGTCTCACGCTTAATCCATGCTCTGAGCTCAGCCAGTTTTGGGATTTCTGTACCCCGCTTTACCACCTCAGGTTTGCGCTCCAACAGATCCATAGCCCAGATTACGGCGAGAAACCGGTTGCAGCCGCGCATTTTAGAGTATAGGTTTACAAAGTCCCAAACCTCCCTGCTGTACCGAGAAACTGACTGAAGGCCGAATTTTTCAATAAAATTAGGACAAAAGCACTCCTTGTGCTTAATCTCCATAGTATCAAACACACAACCATCAGAATCCAACCCGATAAAGAATTGCTTATCAGGTTTTAAATCATGCAGCTTTCTTGCTGGATCCATACAAACATCCTTGATATTTCGTTTTTCGTAACTTATTGAAAGTTTTATCATACTCCGTATACTTTCGTCAATACAGCCTTATACAAACAAGAAAATTTATTATATGCTTATTTTGTATGATTTTAACTAATTTTTGACAAAAAAATGATAGATTATTGACAACTTATCGTCTACACGCTATTCTCAACAATGAAAGGAAATGAAACCTGATGTACAGTGCACGGCATGAAAAAATTTTAAAAATACTCTCACTTCTCAGGGAAGTGTCAGTTCCTGATCTGTCTGAGAGACTTTCTGTATCAGAGGTAACCATCAGGAAAGATCTCACTGCCCTGGAAAACATGGGCTGCCTGATCAGAACTCACGGCGGAGCTATGATTGCTGAAGATTTCAGGCTGATTAAAACTATCGACATACGCCAAAGAGAAAATATCACTGCAAAACAGGCCATAGCAGTTAAGGCAAAAGAGCTGATAAGCAATGGCGACATGGTCTATCTCGACTCGGGCAGCACTTGCCTAATGATTGCAAGAGAGATTCGGGGGATGAATCTGCATGTGGTCACAAACTCAATTGATATTATGGCAGAATTGTCCGGAGCTCAGGACATACTCCTGCACTCTCTAGGCGGAAGTTACCGTAAAGAGTCCGGAACTTTTATCGGACCTGTCGCTGTTAAAAACCTGAAGGAGTTTCAGTTCAGCATCTGCTTTCTCGGCGCTACCGGATTTTCACAAGAGGGAATTTTTTCATCTCAGAATATTGTTGAATCTGAAATGAAACGGCAGGCTTTGCTGAATTCAACCAGAAAGGTTGTTGCAGCCGATTCCTCTAAATTCGGGATTAACGCTTTTTCCATTTTTGCAAGACCTGACGATATAGATATCCTGGTAACAGATACGGCATTCACTGAAGCTGAAGCATTGGCTGTATATAATATAGAGACTATTAAAGCCTTATAACTGCAATCTATACTATTTTGGAGGATACATGAGAGGTAACTGTGTAATTGCCCAAAGCGGCGGACCAACAGCAGTAATAAACTCCAGTGCATGCGGGGTAATTCAGGAAGCATTGAAGCATCCTGAGATTGAAGGAGTGTATGCTGCACATAATGGAATTCTTGGTGTAGTACATGAGGATTTCTTTGACTTGAGAAAAGAGTCCCCAGAGGATATAGAAGGATTGCGGACTACCCCGGCTGCCGCACTCGGCTCCTGTCGGTATAAATTAAAAACTGAAGAAGACTATAAAAAAGTTCTGGCTGTCTTTGTTAAGTATAATATTCGTTATTTTTTCTATATTGGCGGAAATGATTCAATGGATACCGCTGATAAGGTTAATAAACTTGCAGCCCGCACAGGGTACGAATTCAGGGCGATGGGTGTACCGAAGACTATCGATAATGATCTTGCCTGCACCGATCACTGTCCTGGATATGGTAGTGTGATTAAGTATCTGGCCACTATGGTTATGGAGGCCGGAAGGGATACAGAAGCTCTTTATACCACTGATACAGTTAATGTTATTGAGGCAATGGGGAGAAACGCCGGGTGGATTGCGGCAGGAACCGCTCTTGCCAGGCGGAACGCTGAAGATGCTCCGCACATCATTCTCCTTCCAGAAGTTCCCTTCGATGAGAAGGCTTTTATAGCGCGCGTCAGACACTTCCTCGATACGATAGGCCGTTGTGTTATTGTGGCCTCAGAAGGCACAAAATATGCTGATGGAACCTACATTGCTGAGCAAAAAGGAGCCTTTGCAAAAGATGCATTCGGCCACACACAGCTTGGGGGAACCGGTCTCTATATAAAAAACCTGGTGGAATCCAAAGCTGGGGTTAAAGCC
>JADHUD010000161.1 GCA_016784705.1 Spirochaetia bacterium
ATCCCATCTTAATAATGCAAATATTTCTTTTCCATGATTGGTAATTTTAATTGTATCATCATATGATAACTCTTTTTCGAGTGATGTTATTCTTTTTCTGGTTTCAGATATAGACATTTGCTTTAGCATAATAAATACCTCTTTACCTAACATACATTATGTTGTACATATAAACAATATATTATGTACAAATTAATTGTTTTTATATTTTTTTACATTACTATGTTTTGTAGTAAAAATTTAAAGTTTTTATTGATTCTCAAACGAGCGAAAGAAGCAGAATCATCTTGATACTTCCATTTTCGAAAAGACAACCTTTGATCGAACTCGGTTTGGATGCGGTCAACTCACAACTTTTTTGCATGGGTATTGATAATCTAAAACATTTGAAGGGACAGATTCTATTTTTTATTACGGAACTGCCTCAAATAGGGAATTAGTGATAATAATCCGATCACCGATAAACCTATAGGGGCTGCTGCAAGAGAGAAAACTTGCGCACTCAAACCCAGGAGTATCGGACCAACGATCATGGCTCCGTCAGTAAGAGACCGCCACATCCCAATAAAAATACCCGAACCTTTTGCAGGAGCAAGATCAGTACTGAGAACCATATTTATACCACTGCCCAATCCGTTCCCGACTGCCAAAAGCAGGGAAACAATGAGAAGTGCCTGAAAAGTCAAAGCCAACGGAATACATGCAATCCCAATTGAAACAACAACTATGGTGGGAATTACTGACCAGGATCTTCCTTTTCTATCCATAAGAATCCCTGCCGGAATAACCATAACCAGCTCCAATGCTGCAGTGATACTGGTGATAAGACCAATTTGTATAACGGACAAACCAATAGAATCAGCCCACAAAGGTATAAATAGATTTTTACCGGATCTGATAATCGTCAATCCAAGAACCCCAATCATAGATGCCAGAATGGTGCGCCGATGGTTTTTTATATATTTGAGAACATTTTGTATGGGTTCTGATCGCAGTTCCTTCTTCGGTTCATTGATACCAGCCGGAAGAAAAAAGAAAAGGATTATTAATGCAGCACCTATCACAGCCGCTTGGAAGAGAAACAGGTAAGAGTAACCGAATCTGTCAATAATCAGAGCACCCAGAACCGGTCCTGTCATGCGGGCAAGACGAAGAATACCCCCGAAATTCGCCATCACCCTTCCCCGCTTCATTGCAGGAATATTCTGCCTGACATAATCTAATCGGGTGACACTCCAGAAGGACATACTAATTCCAAAGATCACACCGATAAAGAGCAGTATTTGCGGAGTATCAGCATAGGCATAGGCAATTGAGGCTAGGATGAGGCCCAGAATACCAATAATCAGCATATTTCGTGAGCAGAATTTACCGGTCATGAATCCGATAGGAAAATTTGAGGCTAATGAACCAAAACTTTTCGCCGTGGTAATGATACCAATAAATACAAGACTTGCTCCAAGATCATTTGCTAAAAGCGGAATAAATGCGGCACTCAAAGTAATACCAAAATGTAGCAGTATACTTATCAAATACATAGGGAGAATGGGGAAGGATTTTTGGGAGTTCTCGGCATTCACTAGTAAAACCTTTTATGGAAGTAGCTGATCACCAAATAGGACAATCGATTGGCAACGTTGAAACATCAATCTGCTGTATTCAGGCTGCTGTAAACTACAGCCAATCCACCGTGTTCATATAATTCTGCATTTCCCGCTCCCCCTGATCAATTAGATCCATCTGGTGCAGTTTTATCGGACTTTTCGTCTCTATATGGGCAATCTGGAAACCCAGATCAGCAAGATCAAGACTTTTCCTGATCTGAGGAATAGCAAGTGCTTCAATAGTTTTATTGAAGGTAGTAAACGCAGAACTCAGCTGATCAACCACCATTGCCATACCAAGGCTTACTCCTATGGTATGGCTTGATCCCATCGCTTTTACTACATCAACCGGAACCTGATCCAGCACTCCTCCATCAACCAGGTGATATCCGTTAATTTCCACGGGTTGGAAAACACCGGGCACAGCTGAGCTGGCCCGTACAGCCAAACCTATATTATTAATATCTGAAATAATCTCAGTGGTGAACCCATTATGATACGCATCAGGCGGGAGCAGATAATTTTCCAGTACTTCTCTGTTTTGCTCTAACAGTATAGCCATCTCTTTTGATGTAAAGATCACCCGTACTTTTCGATTCAGATCAGAGGCGGTTAAGGCGAGGTTGATAGGCAGGTCGTCAAACCCTCTGCCGTCAAGCAGTGTGTTCATAGTGTCGGCAAGTGCTGCATTAGAGAGCATTCCACCCTCTCTTTTTAAGGCAAAAACATGCTTTGTGGTATCTGCGAGACTAATTACATGTTGAAACCAACCAAACTCACCGGCACTCTTCTCCAGTATTGGCTGAGGAACTTCAGCTGCATAACAGGCAGCAATAATTGCTCCGGCAGAGGTTCCGGCTATATGTATAGGTAGATTATTTGCTTTTGCCCGTAAGGCCTTCAGTACTCCTACATGGGCATAGCCGCGTGCTCCGCCGCCGCCTAGCGCCAGGCCAATCTCAGGATAATTATCAATTTCACGCTTTTTCATATTTCATCCAATATATATAATTTGTTAACTGAATCAATTACAAACTTCTGTTTTGCATTAATTCGATCAAATAATTCTTTCTGTTTCCCCGTTATTACTGCATTATATTTAGATTCAATCAGTATGTGATCCGATGTGAAAAAATCTATTTCGTATCCATCTTCATATAGATAATACACATCTTTATTATTTCGCAATTTTAAATAAATATAATTTTCAAAATAACTACCCAGATCTCGTTCTCCCATAAAAAGATGTTTTATGCCAAGATCACAAGCATATATTTTCTTGGAAGATAATATTCTCTCATTAGTTTTACCCCATCTGGATAAGAGGTGAACCAGAAAAGTTTCTTCAAAATAATATAAGTATCGTCTTGAAGTATCAGGTGATATCTTTAATATATTAGCAATTTTATTAATACTTAACTGTTTTCCGCTTCTTTCCATTAAGAGGGTATAATAATCACGCATTATTTGATGATTTTTTAAACCCCGAAAAGCTATAATATCTTTTTGGATAATATCATCAACCAGATTCATCAAATATTCTCTACTCGGATTCAGAATATTTTCCGGTAACCCGCCCTCTCTCATATAATCCCGAAAATATGAATCGTTTAAGACTTTGTCTCGTTGTTTCACTTCTATATTCTTAAAAATTTTATATTCTTCGAAATCTAATGGTTTTACTTCCAGTGTTATAGATCTTCCGGTTAAATATGCTTTTTTATCTTTTAATAATGAACTCGAAGAAGATGCAGCAAATATTTTAATAGAGAGTTTGTCATATAAGTTTTTTAGTTGTTGATGATATTCATTTTGAAATGTGATTTCGTCGAAGAATACGAAAATTTTATCTTCAAATTTTATCCGATGGATTTTTTTATATTCTTCGATTATCTCAATCAGGTTTTTTTCTTTAAGAAGATAATCATCAACACTAACATACAGTATATTTTTTTTATCTATATTCTTATCAAGGAGATTCTTAATAATGATTTTCATCAATGTTGTTTTACCAACACGTCTTAAACCTGTTAAAAATATAATATGTTTGTTATCAATATTTTCTTTGAGAATATTCACATATCTCTTACGAATAATGATATTTTCCAGATTAAAATCATCTTCCCACCAGGGGTTATATTGAAACAGTAAATCTTCCATATTCAATATTATACGATGGTAACGTATAATATGCAATACTATTATACGTTACCATAATCTTCCTGTCTTCTTAGATTTCCCACAATATATTCTTGGAGCGATAATGAAGCTATTTTATAAAAATAGCTCAGTTACCAGAGTCTATAAGATCCGCCGGCTTTAATGGTTATTTGGCTTGTTGATAGTGTGGCTTTCGCATAGGTAGTAAAGTTTGGTGACAGCATATAATAGATATCTCCGGTTAAAGTTACCGAGAAGGTGGTTGATGCTCCCAAATTCAAACCGGCATTCATTCCTGCTTCAGCCCACCAGTGGTAGTCTTCGGGAAAATATATAAGATTTCCAAGCAGGTTCAGGTTTGCAGAGAGAGAACCACTGCTGAATCCTGCTGACAGAGACCCATTTGCCTGATAGTAGAGCCGTTCTTCAATAAAGTATCCGTTTACTGCCCCGCTTACTCCTACATCACCCCCAATGCTGAAAGGGGTTGTCCAGGCAGTATTAAGTTCAGGTTCGATAGAGAGAAATAACATTGCCTCCATGCCGCTCATAAGTCCGGCATAACGATTCAGTTCAAAAGCATACTCCTGACTGTTGGCAATAAAAATAACCTCTATTACACGATTGGGAATACCCATGGCTTCGGCAACCCGACTCCAGTACTCTATGGCAAGTTCTGCATTATTATTACTGTATCTGTTGAGAATGGCGCCTGCCTGATTAAAAATCTCTGCAACTGCACGTACTTTTCCTTCTGTGGGAATTACACCCAGATAATTCATCATTAATTCAGCCCTGAGAATATTAAAAATACTATACTGCCGCCCTATGCCTACTCCAACATAGGGGTCTACACTGAATTGAAAGTTACTGCCGAAAGAATTTGTTGTAAAACTGATATTACCGGAACCCCCGGCAGATAGAAATCCCGCATAAGAGCTGACATCAAGCCCATACAGTTTATACCCGGCAGTTTGATTTGTACCGAGGGATATTTTTGTCTGTGTGGTTCCCAGATTAAAAGCGGCATTCACATCATACAATAAATAGGTGTCCTGAGTTTGCTGTAAACTATAATAATCGGCTTCTACACCTATGTTTGCTGCCAAAGTCCCGACTAAAGGCAGAGATACAGATATAACATCCGGCAGATCTCCTGAAATTTCCAACTCTTCCAGCTCCAATGGAACAACCATGTCATAGAGGTTTTCCATTCCGATTCCTGATATTTGTGATGTGATTACCATAAAAAATACCAAAGAAATAATTACTACTTTTTTCATTTTCTCCCCCTGAATACTATCTCTTACATTAGAACTGTTACATTATATTTTAAAATAACCTCAATTACTATTTAAAACTGTTACTATTGGGAACTGTTACAACAGACATTATACAAAAAATTTTATGGGTGAACAATAAAATAAAATTCAGAATTAATTTTTACCACTTGATTATTTTTGAGAACCCATTCGCTCTGTAATACAAGTTTTCTAACGTATTTTCATTGATATTACACAATATATTATTTATTTAAAATAAAAAGTCTTGATTATTATTTTTTATTTATGTATATTTCTATAAAGAAAGATGTTTTTAGCATCTTCAATTAAAAAAAGTTTAGGAGAAAAAGTTATGAAAGGAAAAAAAATTTTAGGTATATTGCTAGTACCTCGTCCCATAAGTACTGCACTCCATATTGGCAATGATATATCTATCTATACATCTTGCATTTAATCCTGTTATGTGATATACTTCTTATACAAAACCATCTAAAAAGATGTGTACAGTCGTAATATATACTGTATCAGCTTCTTGTGTGGATTAACTATAAGGAGATTGCAAGATGATAGATTGCCAAAAAGCCTCTTTCTCTTCTTCTTTACAGCAACAGCGTCTACAGCAGGCACGCAGTGTATTAGGTGAACGCGTGGTCGACCGGCTGCTGTGTTTTTCCCTGTTTCTTTTAGGGATCCAGCGCAGCACTATTGCTGAACTCCTTGATGCTCCTCCGGGAACCGTAAGATCAGTGATTCGATCAGTACTGCATAACGGATTGCCGGCTCTCGAAGATCGCAGAAGCTCTTCCTCAACGTTTCTTCCATCCAGGCAGAAGCCGGTAAAGATCACCATTGAGAAATCACCGGAGATGATTACCGTGAATCTGGGTGATTCCGGCAGGATTGAAATACCCCGGAAGAACGTACTGCAGCAGCGGGTCGTACTACTGAGTCTGCTTACCGAT
>JADHUD010000162.1 GCA_016784705.1 Spirochaetia bacterium
CCCCGCTGGTATAAGTCTCAGAAGACTTTCTTCTATGATGTAAAATCCCAGATCCCCCTTGTAGAACCAACTGCAGCGGCCTGCGAGCAATTCCTGCTTGCTCAGGGCTTTTCTGAGACAAAAGCTATGCAAGTGAAGCTCATTGTCTTTGAGTTCTTCACCAACATCGTAAAACATGGGCTGGACAGCGTTACAAATGAATTCATTCTGATTGAAATTGATTGTACAAGAAAACCGGATATTTCCATCACCTTCAGAGATCGGGCTAAAGCCTGGGAACTCCCGCCTAGAGAGTCTTCGTTTGAGAATTTTTTCGATGCTTTGAATCTTGAGGCAGCAACCAGCGGCAGGGGAATTCAGATGATCTATGCAATAACCCGGGATCATTCAAGAAAACGCTATCATCGAGTGAATGAAACAACCTTTATCCTTGATAGTGAGTAACACAGCACCTTCACCAGCCCGTAAACTATTACCGGTCTACCTTTGTTGCTGAGGCAGCATCTTCACCAACTGTACCGGCAGCCGTATGAAGCAGCACCTCTAATTCATCAACATAACGGGAAAAAGTAAACTCTCTTTCTGCCGTTATTCGCCCTTGATCTGCCAGGTTCTTGAAAAGTTCCGCATCTGTCATAAGTCTTTCCAGACAGACAGCCAGTGCTTCGGCATCTTCCGGGGGGAAGGTCAGGGCATTCAGTTCCGTCTTCAAAAACTCTCCCTGCCCTCCGTTAGCAGTACTTACAACAGGCAATCCGCTTGCCATAGCTTCAATATGAGTCAACCCAAATGGTTCTTCCCATATAGATGGAAATACGAATATATCATGTTTCTGATATACTCCGCTCATCTCCTGATGCGGAACAATTCCCAGAAAGTCTGTTGGAAAACCTCCCTGTTCAGCCTGGTTTTTCAAATTATCCGTATATGGATCCGATTCAGCGCCCTTGCCGGCTATTGTCAGAGTAAATTCAGGAATATTTTCACGTACAGATTCCTTCAGCTTAATGAGGGCTTCAATAATTGTGTGAACACCCTTGTAAAAGTGCAGCTGACCGGCATACAGTATGCGAACAGGCTTTTGCATAACTCCTGCAGTACTTTTTTGCGGAAACTGCTCAATGGGAATACCCTGATAGATGATATGAGAATTATCAATTCTCAGTCCACGATTCAGTAAATTTCAATCCACGAAGAGTTATTCCGGGGGTTATGAAGGTATCAAGCACCCATCGAATACATGCCTTGGGGGAAAAGGAGCGGGAAGCAGGAAGAAAACCGGCAATATTCTCATCATTGAACGTATATACTACCGGAACTCCAGACTCTTCTGCCGCTCTTGCAGCTCCGGGTGTAAGACGCAGGATGCTCCAGACAAAAATCACATCCGGCCGGTTCTGTTCGATAACCGCTTTTGTTATTAGTTTGTCAAAGTGAGCCGTTTTCACTCTTGCTCTCCGCAAAAAGGCCGCAGGCTCTCCAAAAGGCAGATAAAGCTTCAAACTTCTCTCTACCTGATCATCATTCTCAATACTCCCTCCCTGCGTTACCCCATGATTTGAAGTGAGAACATGGACCGTATGCCGGCGTTCTCTCAAGTATTGAACAACTTGTCCACAGAGTATTTCATAACCTCCTAATACAAAGGGAGGATACAGGTTGGAAATTATTAAAATGTTCATTAAAATAGTGTAATCCATGATATCATATTATCCAAGAGAAACATCTGTTTACATCTGTTTATTGATACGGGGACTTATCAGCATTCAGATAAAAATAGTGCTGCACTTTTAGCTATGGAAAGAAGGACTGTATGCCGCTGTATTCACAACAAAAGCAAAAGCTTCTGGTAAAATTAGCTGCCTGGCCCCTGGACGAAGCATTCAGAGATGATTGGCAAACCCTCTATGAATCAATGAACGCACCTTCTGTATTTTGCCGGTTGGAATGGCTTGAGATCGGGATTGAAATGTATAATTGTACCTCTCAGATTCTACCCTATCGATTTTTTGATGCAGCTGGAGAGCTGCAGGCAATGGGTCTGTTCCGTTTGGAAAAAGAGCCGGGAAAATTCATGGCCAATCGTGTTCTGCGCACCATCGAGTATAACTCTCAGCGGATTATACCAGTTGTTGCTGCAAATATCTCCACTATGGCAGAAGCCATCTGTGCCCTTACCTGCAGCTCCGGTTTTCGTGTTGACTACCTTGATTTTTACAAACTGGATCCTATGGGAACAGGACTGCAGGAGATCACTGCTGCCCTCGGTAACGCCGGGATTTTCTGCACGACTGAAATCTTTAACGAACAACCCCAGTTCATATTAAAAACCTCCTGGGATATGTATTTGGCAGAACGGACACAGGGTCATAGGAAAAAAATCCGCAGATATACCAGTAAGCTTAAGGAAAACTTCCCGGATTATACCTTCACCCGTCTTAGAGACCCACAGGATTATGCGGTTTTTGGAACAGAACGGGTATTGGCTATGATCATGGATTTGTTTGACCGGAGTTGGCAGGCTGACGCCCTGAAAGCTGTCGAAGTACAGCGTTTGGAGTATTTGAAAGAATTTTATAAGAAAACAGCTGAAACTTTTATACCGATGGGCATGCTCGATGTTTCACTGTTAGAAGCAGATCATACACTTATCGCATTTGAGTTAAATTTATGCGAATCCGGGAATGTATCCATGCTTTTAGGTGCCTATAATCAGGAGTATGCAAATTATTCACCGGGAAATGCCATTTTATCAGAAATTCTGCAGGATAGTTATTTGAGAAAAGATGCAGTTATTGATTTCGGCGGTGAATACCTTACGTATAAAAAGCTATGGACCAAGCTCTCAACCAATAGTTATCATTTGCGAATCTATGGCAACACGCTAAAGGCAAAGCTGAAAAAATGGTCAAAAAAACATCTCTCATAACTCATTATACAAAAGCCTGCTCACGAAAACAGCATGTTGTGAAGGCGCTTGTGGTTCATTAACCTGAATTCATTTACCTGAACCTTAGGGATTGATCAGTTCCGTTCACCTCTATTCAGTACCCCATAAAGACAAATATTCCAGACCATCGTCTCCCAGACAGTGAATTCATTATTATTGATAAGCGACCAGCCGTCAGCCCAGCGTCTTTCCGTTGGCAATGTTTCCCATACTGGATATACTGTGTTGGAAACCACTGCCTGGTACTCTACTGATGAACGTTCAGCTGTTGGTCCAAAAATTAGTATCCCTGGTACATTTCCAATGGGTTCACCCTCGTGGCTATAGTCATTACCGTCTTTTTCCCCATATTTTGTGTAATATGAATCTAACTGCAGCGGACTTTGCGGTTGTACCGTTCCTAATCCGGTTACAAATGATACTCCCAGCGGATTTAATCCTAATGCATAATCACCCAGCTGCGAAAGAGTACTGAAATATTCTGCCTGTTTCTCACTATCCTCTTCCAATCGGTATGCAAATGCATATACATCGGCATAGCGTCCCTGGGCCGTTGCAGCTCCCCACCCGTATGCCTTTGTAACACCCTGCGGATAGAAGGCTCCCGTTATATCAACACCCATATATCCGCCCTTTTCCGCCTGATGGAAAATAAGGTTTCTGATTGAAGCAGCAAGTGCTTCATTTTTTTCCTGGTCTGTAAGTACATAACTGATAAAGTGAGCCGTCTGAGTTACCGCATAGATATTTCCAGGACGATACTGATGCGGCCATGCTCCATCTTCTACAAGAATAAATTCAGCCAGCCGCTGAAAAATTGCATGAAATTCATCGGAATCATATGCTGCGGGCGTCGGGAATTCCTGAGCAGCCAGATACAGTTGTAATGAAGCATAGAGCATATCGGTAGTTTTTGCAGTTGTATATGGGGCTGCATCGTCATCACCGTGCGTCAGTAAAAAGTCCCATGCTAAAAGGGCTCGGGAAAACAAATCTTCAGCCTCAGTTTGATATTCAGGAAACTGTGTAAGCAATCGTGCCGCCTGAGCCATCATTCCCGCACCAAAGGCTGTTACCTCAAAGGAAATCTGCCAGGTTCCATAAACATTCGGATCCGAAGCCGCACTGGCTTTGCCGTATTCAGGATGGCCGCTGGTTTCGGTACCTGCCATAATCGCACCGTAATTTTCATCATCCGTATCAAGGATCTGCAGTTCCTTCCATATTTTCAATCCCCATAACGCTTCATCAAGAAAATCAGGGATGCCGTTACCGGATTCCGGAAGAGAATACTGGTTATCGGTGAAATGGCCGGAAAAGGCTTCATAATAGTTGAGCATAAGGATCGGTATTATGGTATGGAAGGGCCGCCGGTCAAAATCTCCTGCATCGTGGTACCCTCCGGATATTTCAAAACCAGTAGCAAATGGGTCAACATCAATTTTACCGGAGGATGTCCAGCTTGTTTGGGTGTCGACTGCTTCGGTATGACAAACAGCCCGTGTAAAATCGGTATACTGCAGATCAAGTTCTATACCGCAGCGCTGATGGTAAAGACCGCGTGTATACGCTGCAGCTATTTCCTCCACAGCTGTATAACTGATCTCAAAAGGATACGATATACCGAATCCATCAACTTCTATTCTGTAGGGTCCTCCGGCCGGAACTTGCGCGAGGTTGAGTCGGTATACATATTCTCCTGAGGAAACCTGGTCTGAGGCAACCAGTGTGTCATCACCCCTATACTCGGCTGTTCCGGTATACACGGTATGCCCTTCAGTAATTTCTACAACTGAATAGTGTATCGGTTCACTGAAAAAACGTGAGCCGCCGGATCCGAGAAACACACCCAGATTTGCATATCGTATAAGGCTATCTGGATGATACCCTGCCTGATTCACCTTGATTGACTCACACAGTATCTCCTTATCATTAAATTTGATGGTTTTTGCGCCATAAGGACCTTCTATGCGGTACTCTACTTCGTTTTGTAAGGGAACTTCGAGCTCAAGATATATCCAATAGCGTGTTTCAACTGGATATTCACCATTTTTTGTCTTAGGCTTTTCATCCACAGCTCTGGCATAGTGATACACTGCTTCCGGGTTTTTACCATTTATCTGCCAGGATTCTATCGATGTTTCTACAGGATTAGGAGTAAGTGTCTTCGGATTGAAGTTATCTGATACAGAGAAGACTAAAACATTTGGAGCCGCTGTGGTAATGGCGTACAGTTCGGTTGGTTCTTCCCTCTCAGGAACAATCAAGCTGTCGCTGGTATCTTCCAGACGGTCGCTGGTATCTTCCAGACGGTCGCTGGTATCACCGACACATGCTGAAAAACCAAACAGAATAATCATAAAAGTAAGGACTATTTTAATAACGCTGATAAGGTTATGTAAACTGCGCATAGTCAACTATAAAATCAATTCTTCAAACATGCAATGGAGGTTCACTCAACATGCTGCTTGCTTCAACTGAATTTGGTATGTTTTTGGATAAAACCGCTTCAAACACTATTGTTTGGTGAATTTTTTACAACAAATATTAATTTTATGTAACAAATCCTAAAATTCAGGTTATATACTAATAAAGAAAAATCTTGCTGAAGAATGGAAGGAATTAATATAAACCTGTGTTTGAATCAGCCTGCTTCCCAGAGGGAAATCGGTCCAAATAGTATTTACTAGGAGAAAAATGTGAAAAAAATACCTGTACTCTGCTTTGTTTTGATATCGGCTCTGCTTTTTACCGGATGTGAACTGATTGGCGGCCTTTTTGGAGGAGAAGGAACAGACACTATTCCGCTAACGCCAGAGAACCTCTTTTTTGTCGGAGAAAGCGATAGAGAAACTGCTGCCGGGGGCGGTACAGAACAAATGGTTGATATGTGGTTTACATCTCCGCAGAATTTTGGAGCAGCAAGCTATACCCTGCAAAGTTCTACAGA
>JADHUD010000163.1 GCA_016784705.1 Spirochaetia bacterium
AATGATATCCAGTTCGGCAAAACAACCGTTCCTGATGTACTCCTTCTGAAAGAGGCTGATTTTGCTGTTTTCTACCCTGAAGATGCCCACAATCCCGGATGTTCTGTTGGAACACATGCTCTTGCCGTAAAAAAGGCAATATTTAAAATTGGGGTCTGACTCCATTTCTAAATTTTTTATAAATAACTATTTTTGAAAAAGGAGACATCATGACGGGGAAATTTGTCATTACGAAAACACCAAAAGGTTTCTATCGATTCAGCTTACAATCTTCGAATTCACAAACTGTGCTCACCAGTCAGAATTATGCTTCATTGAATAACTGCAAAAACGGAATTGAGGCAATTAAAAAGAATGCACTAGCAGAGATTGAGGATCAGACTTTGCAGAAACCTGTAGAAAAGAAAAATCCAAAATTTGAAGTATATCTTGATAATGCAGGTATGTACCGTTATCGAATGCTTGCATCAAATGGCCAGAATATAGCTGTTTCTGAAGATGGATATGCTTCAAAATCAGGATGTCTGAATGGTATCAGTGCCATTAGCCGTGCTGCAGAAGATGCAGTCATTGATGATTCCGCTGTAAAATAGGGGTCTGACCCCTTTTCCCAATTTGATCTCTTTTAGTAGCCTGCAGGGTAAAAAAATAGGTATGTACAAAAGATTCGATACAATCATTATTGGTGCCGGAATTATTGGAACCAGTATTGCGAGAGAGCTCAGCCGTTATAATGGATCAATTTTACTGCTTGAAAAGGGAAGAGATGTTGCAGTAGGTGCAACCCGGGCAAACAGCGGTATCGTGCATGGAGGGTATGCAGCTAAATGGGGAACACGTAAAGGTGAATTGGCGGCAATTGGGAATAGAATGTATCAGCAGTTATCAGAAGAACTTGGTTTTCCTTACACCCGTATAGGATCATATGTTCTAGCTTTTAACGATGATGAAGAGATGATTTTAAATCAGCTGTATGAAAATGGGCTGAAGAATGGGGTAATAAGTTTAGATATTTGTACAAAGAAAGAAATACTTGTAAAAGAGCCATTACTGAATCCTTTAACCACTGCAGGATTGTACTGCGGTGAGACCGGTATAGTAAGCCCTTACGAGGCAGCAATCGCATTTGCTGAAAATAGTGTACAGAATGGAGTGGTGCTCAAACTTAATCATGAGGTTCTCCGGATTGAGAAAGCATCAGAAAGCTACCGGGTCTTTGCAGGAAATCAAATATTTACAGGATCTGTCGTTATAAATGCTGCTGGTCTTTACACGGATCGGATTTCTGAAATGGTTGGATTGACTGATTTCAGGATTCGTCCGAGAAAAGGTGAATATCTCCTGCTGAAGCGGGGAGCAGCAAAAGGTTTAAACTCTGTCATTTTCCAAACGCCTACACAAAAGGGCAAGGGGATATTAGTCAGTCCTACAACCTGGGGGAATCTGCTTATCGGGCCGAATGCGGAGGATACAACTGACAGAGCTGATAGTGAGAATAATTATTCTGCTTTGAAGTCAATTCTGGAGCAGGCTAAACTAAGCATGCCATCACTGACACTCTCTTCTTTGATTCGGTTTTTTACCGGAGTACGGCCTGCTTCTGATAAGGATGATTTTATTATTGAGGAGTCTGCTCTTTCAGGATTCATTCAAGCAGCAGGAATCGAGTCTCCAGGGCTGACAAGTGCTCCTGCTATTGCCGAACGGGTAAGAAATATCATGCTTGCTAAAGGGTATGTGGAACGTAAAAAGAACAGCTTTCAAAAATCGAGAAATCCAATCACCAAGCCAGGTCCTTTAAAGCCATTTTTAGCTGTGAAAGATCTTGTTGAGCTGCCGCCGGGAAATCCGGATAGATTAGTTTGCCGATGCGAGCAGGTGACAGAGGCAATAATTACAGATGCGCTGAATCGGGGAATTCTTATTGATTCACTGGATGCAGTAAAGCGGCGTACACGTGCAGGGATGGGTGCCTGTCAGGGGAAGTTTTGCGGTCCCAGAGTGAAAGAACTAATTCGGTGGAAAAACAGTTTGAAGGATGATGAAATAGAGGAACCTTCAGCAAAAAACCAGGAATTACTCAAAGAGCTGAGAAAACTGTAACAGCTGTTAAAAGAATGGTTTGATAGAAATCCTTGAATTTACTCCACGGCAAAAGGTGCGGGAAGCCCAAGAGCTCTGGCACAGCGGTTCATACCGGCATCATACGAGAAAATCAACAGATGTTCGGTCGGTCGTGCTTTTTGAAATATCAAGGCTGATGCTAGGTGAAGTGCATCGAGTGTTTTAATAATAACCGGAAAGGCCTCTGATGCCCGGTTTTTTGCCTTTGATGAAAGAATAAGGATGGAAATCCCGGAAACAACCTGATCGAGACGATCTGAAGCAATAATAAATCCAGCATCATCCAATTCACCCTGCAGGCGATAACGATGAAGAACTCTCCGGCATTCAATCTCAAGCAGTTCACTTGAAATTACGCTCCCACTTGCGAAAACTTGTTGAATCCCGGCATCACCCAGCAGAATATGACGCAGTACAACTGATGAATCAAGATATCCTACCATCTGTCGGAGCGCTCCTCGTCGAGTTCAGAAACCGGATCTTGATCAGTGATAGGAGTAAGGGTTCTGTACGCATAGAGAGTTTCTGCCTCACGGACAAACAGTTCTTCCAACTCAGTGGGGATCAGCTCTGCAACAGGGCGTTTGTGATCGAGTACGATAATACGGGTACCCTTTTGTACTTTTTTAAGTTCTGCACTTAAATGAGATTTTAATTCTGATATTGATATAGTCTCCATATGACTAGTATATGACCAGAAATATGAAAAGTCAAGAATTTGTATAACAGGATTCTCTATAACACAGCTGCTCACCCCGAAATGTTTCATCATACAGAGAGAAATATTGATCCGTCATCTCCCCCCAGGGATAGCTTTCAAGATCTTTCTCGTTCTGGATGATGTGAGTTCACGTTTTGGGTATACCAGATTCTACTTTATCTGGGTGTTTAAGGCGTAAACAGGTATTATCCCCCGGAGGTTTCGGAATAAGAGGTGGACGATAAATTATTATTTTTTTATCTTGACAGGGTTTCTTAAAATGATACAATGTTTCTTATGAATGAACAAACGATAGGGTTAACAATAAGAAAAATCCGTCTGAAAGCAGGTTTAACCTTAGCTGCGCTCGCTAAAGAATCTGATCTTACGAAGAGTACGCTGTCAAAAATCGAAAATGGACAGGTCTCTACACCTATTTCTACCCTGATGCGTGTTGCAAAGGCACTGGATGTACCACTTGCCGATTTCTTCTATGAAGAAAAGAGAGAACCTCAGTACATCTTAACCAAACAAGGGAAAGGCAGAATTGTACAGCAGGATGGAACAAAATTAGGCTATGCATATGAAGGTCTGGCTCTGGAAAAAAAAGATAAAATTGCCGAACCCTTTATCTTAACTATCAATCCTGGAGATCCTCCGGGTGACTTTCATCATGAAGGCCAGGAATTTATCTATATGCTGTCAGGTGTTATGGAATTTACCATTGGTGCAGATGTTTTAAAACTTATGGAAGGAGATTCCCTGTACTTTGATTCTGCAATACTGCACAAAACCCAAAATATAGGGAACGTACCGGCTAGATTTATTTGTGTTTTTATTCAAAAGAGTGGACGACAAAGAAGCAGAAAGGATATTTCATGAGAGTACAGGAAAAAATCTGCAGTGCAGAAGAGGCTGCTGCGTTAATTCAGGATGGACAAACCGTTGCTACCTCCGGGTTTGTCGGAATCGGCGTATGTGAGGCATTAGCTTCAGCTCTAGAAAGAAGGTTTCTGGAAAAAAGTGAGCCGAAGAATCTTACCCTGATATATGGAGCCGGTCAAGGTGATGGAGCGAACCGCGGGGCTAACCATTTTGCTCATAAGGGTTTAGTAAAAAGAGTAATTGGCGGACACTGGGGGCTGGCGCAAAAGCTTGGCAGGCTTGCGGTAGATGGTGATATTGAGGCATATAATTTTCCCCAGGGCGTAATCTGTCAATTGTTTCGGGATATTGCTGCGAAAAGACCGGGAACTATAACCCATGTGGGCATCGGTACATTTATTGATCCGGAAATATCCGGCGGAAAGCTGAATATTAAAACTACTGAAGAGTTGGTTCAATCTGTTATGCTGGATGGAAAAAGATGGCTTTGGTATAAATCATTTCCTATTCATATAGGGTTTGTACGGGCAACAGCAGCAGATCCGCAGGGAAATCTAATCATGAACAAGGAAGCAGTTACGGGAGAGGTGCTGCAGATAGCCCAGGCAGTGCATAATTCCGGGGGCCTTGTGATAGCACAGGTAAATGAACTGCTGGATGAATCGATTAATCCTCAGCAGGTGATAGTTCCGGGTATTCTGGTGGATAAAATAGTTATTGCCGGGATAGAAGAACATCAGCAGACATTTGGTGAAACCTATAATTCGGGTTATTGTTCCGCTTTGCCGAAGGATATCTCAATTAATAATTCTATTACATATCTGAAGAATAATGAAAGAAAAATTATTTGTACCAGAGCCTGCAGTGAGATTCCGGATAATGCCATTGTCAATCTCGGGATAGGTATGCCGGAAGGAATTGCACAGGTTGCTGCAGAAAAAGAGTTACTGGGTAAATTTACCCTGACTGTTGAAAGCGGACCAATAGGCGGAGTTCCCGCAGGCGGATGGAGCTTTGGGGCATCTCTTTACCCTCAGGCCGTGATTGATTCACCGTCGCAGTTTGATTTTTATGATGGCGGAGGCCTGGATTTTTCTGCTCTCGGAGCTGCCCAAATTGATGAGAAAGGCAATGTAAATGTTTCTAAGTTTGGAAAGAAACTTGCCGGGGTCGGAGGGTTTATAAATATATCGCAAAATTCGAAAATATTAATATTTTGCGGAACCTTTACTGTTGGCGGGCTTGAAGTAGAAACTGCTGATGGAGAACTGAAGATAGTAAAAGAGGGTAGAATCCGTAAATTTGTAACTGCACTTGAGCAGGTTTCCTTTAGTGCTGACCATGCTGTCCAAAAAAATCAGAAGGTTCTCTATGTTACCGAAAGAGCAGTTTTTTCTCTTATTCCCGAAGGCCTTGAATTGCTGGAAATTGCACCTGGTATAGATATAAACTCTCAAATTCTTGAACTCATGGACTTTAAACCCATAGTGAAAAGGGTAAAACTAATGCCCAAATATTTGTTCCAGTAGATAGTGATATAGACGTACGTTACATAGTAGACACACGTACGCTTTGCTGTTATATTAGTACTCAGGAAGTGGAGAAAAAGTATGATATATACAGCAACAACATTAAGAAAATCAATCTATTCAGTACTGGATTCTGTTTTAGAATCGGGAATTCCAGCGGTAATAATCCGCAACGGGAAAAGATTGAAAATTGTTCCGGAAGAACCTTCCGGGCGGCTCAACCGCCTTACTCCACATAACATAGTAAAGGGGAATTCAGAAGACTTAGTTAATATACATTGGGATACTCTTTGGGAGGGAAAGGATTTTCCCGAATGATATTTCTGGATACGCATGCCGTAGTCTGGTTATACCAGAAGGAGCTTCATCTGTTTTCTACTGAAGCTCTTGTCCGACTGGAAAACGAAACACTGCTTATTTCACCCGCTGTAATGTTGGAATTGGATTATCTTTTTGAGATTGGAAGGATTACCGTCAATGCTGTTGAAATTGCTGAGTATCTCACTGAAACCATAGGACTTGAGATTGATCCTGTATCGTTTCTGCCAATTGTCGAAAAATCTTTAGGCCTGAAATGGACCAGGGATCCTTTTGATAGACTATTAACAGCACACGCCAGCTTTCGGCAATCAG
>JADHUD010000164.1 GCA_016784705.1 Spirochaetia bacterium
GGAGTTAATCCTCTCAGCACTGACGATGAGATTATGCAGAAGGCGGATGAGTTCGTTAAGGCTGCATCTTTCTGCTGTAAATAAAGAGGAAATTTCAACATGATTTTATTTTGAAATTTCGACGATTTGTATCACCTGTAGAGTATTCTGCAGGTGATTTTTATTGAGGCCAGATAGTGCGAAGTTGTTTTTCAGGTATTTGCAGCAGTATAGATGCGATTTCAAATAAGTTTGATAGATCACCCTGAAAGAACCATGTCAGCATTTTGTCAGACGATTGATTTTTTTCTGAACCAGTTCCTATTGCTTCGCCCTGGCATTCTATCTCACCGAAGTGGTTGGCGGCATCTCCTGAATTATATACGTGAAAGGCATACCCGCAATCTCCGGGTGAATCAAAAGGTTCTTCTGAATACGTTCCGGATGGATTTACAAAAAAACTGCGGATCAGCAAAGACCATCCGGTAGAATCTTCATCATAGTGAAGGTACCCAACCCTTCCAGAGCAATAAACAGCAGGAATTCCCAATTTGAATAAATTTTCCGGGTGCATAGTAATAGTCGTTACAGAATCTTCCCTATGCATATATGAGTTTGATTTTGGTCGATAATACCACCCGAATGGAGGGGTTCCTGCCAAAGGGAGGATAATGGTTCCGCCCTGGCGAATTTGCATGATATCCCAGGTTTCACTTATAATAGCAGGGCGGCTGGGCTGGGCTTTAAGATCTATTGTGTGTGAATAACCGCAGTAATTTATCTCTTCATGCAGTTTTTCGAAGCTCCTGAATTGATGCAGGGGATTTACCGCTGAAGAAATTGTCCGCTCAATGGTAAGCTGCTGCTGCAGCGATGTATAGTTATATGTATCAAGAACCATATTGGTGCAGAGCTGTATAGTGTGTGATTTCGGTCTGTTTAAAAGGTAGTCTGCCGGATCCATTGCTTTTGGAAGAGTGTATGATTGTGCAGGATTGGAACGATCCTCTATGCAGAACTGAATTTCAGGAGCGATCCAAACCCGCTCACCGCCGAGGTTCCAATTCTTGTCTGCAAGAAATTTATTCCAGGCGGAGGCACTGCTCCAAGCTGGATGCATCCAGAGAATGCTTTTGGACCCGTTGAAAAAGGGCCCGATAATTCTTCCCCCATGCTGCAGAATAATAATTTTTGCCTGGTTATCAAGCTCCAGTACTTCAAAAAGAAGAGAATTTTCCTGTAATCGAAGCACGGTCTCATAAAAGGAAATTGATGAGTTTGACATAGCTATTCACAATTCAAGTCAGTACTGTCCAGGTTGTTCGTTATCAGATCATCCCAGTATTGCGAGATAGCAAAAAGAGCTGCTCCATGGGCTTCATTGGTTGATGAGTAGGGGGTGAATGTAATAACTGTCTGCTCAAGGATGCTGGATACTATTTTTCTGCTGAGAGACAGCTTGATTGCTTCGGATAAATATTTCTCAAATATGGCTACAGATCCGGTTATGATAAGTTTTTCAGGGTTAAAAAGGTTGATAAGAATCGTACAGGCATCACCTATAAATTGACCAATTTCAAAGAGAGTATCCCGTGCAAGCTTATCGTCATTGTCAGCAGCTTTCAGGATGGATTCAAATGTCAAACCTCCCTTTTTCTGGCTATATATTTGCAGAGGAGAATGTACTCCTTCAGAGAGACGGTCACGAAAAATTCTTAAAATGCCCGAGTGGGAAGTTACTGTTTCCAGACACCCGACATTGCCGCAGCTGCAGCGGTAATTGTTGTTGGCGTTGATTACATGACCGATTTCCCCAGCTGTTCCGTGCGCTCCACGATAAATCTCATTGTTGATAATAATTCCTGCACCAACCCCTATGCCGAGATAGAGTACAACAAAATTTTTAATATTTTTTCCCTGACCAAGCACTTTCTCACAATAAGAGATAATTCGTGAATTATCTTCAGCATACACTGGGATTTCCATCCGTTTACAAATTTCCTTATTGATATCAACGTGGTCGATTCCCGGCAGCTGCAGGCCGGAAAGCCAGATGTGTTTGGCTGTATCGATCATCCCGGGTACGGAAATGCCAATAGATGATAGATGTTTTCCTTGAGCTGCCAACTCGTTCTGCATGGATTTCAGCGGTTCAATTATTTGATTAATAAGCAGATTTACATCATCCGATTGTAAAGCTTTATCTGTGAACAGTACGTTATTAGTCTTGATGATATTTTTAGTTGCGTTGATCGCAACAATTGTCATTCCCACATTGCTTATTGAGGCGCCAAGCGAATACAGGTATGCAGGGTTCAGTTCATATATATACGAGGGCCGCCCGCTTGCCGAAAATGATTTTCCCGCCTTTCTGATTGATCCCGAATCTTCAAGAAATTTAAGTACTTTTGATACTTTTAACAGACTCAGATTGACATCTGAGCTGATACTCTGTCTGGTGGGGAGATCCAGCAACTGAATACTGCGGAGAATTTGCAGATCACTTTTGGTTAGATTTTTCATATTAGCACCTCAAGTATGAAGAATACCAATGTAGTATCACAATAGGAAGCATGCTTTGTCAAGCAAAAGTAATGTTTCACATAATCGTATATAAGATTAATATATTCTCAACTTTTTCTTATCAATACTTATTAAGTAAATTATAACATAAAATACCCCGAAAAAGCGAGTAAATTTTTTTATATAAGCATAAATATAATATATGTATAAAAGTTTTAATTGACCTGCCGTAAAATTCATTATATTATGAACATAAGTAAACTGAAGGGCGGGTGCTTATGATACGTGTGGGATTGATTGGGGCAGGTTATATTGGAATGGTACATCTTGAACAGTTAATCCGTTTGGGCGGATTGAAAGTTGTCTGGGTTGTAGATAGTAATCTGGATATGGCAAAAAGAGCGGCTGCTAAATATGGGATAGAAAATTATTCAACTGATTACAAAGATATTGTAGATAGTGCTGAAATTGATGTTATTCATAATTGTACACCTAATAAGTATCATTTTCAAATTAATCGTGAGGCCTTGTTGAATGGTAAGCAGATACTTTCAGAAAAACCGCTAGCCATGACAGTTGCAGAAGCTGAAGAGCTTTGGAATCTTTCTGTACAGAAGAATACGGTCACAGGGGTGGACTTCTGTTACAGATATTATCCAGTAGTTCAGGAAGCTGCAGCAAGGATTCAAAAAGGTGAATTGGGCGATGTGCGAATGGTTTTCGGCTCATGGTTTCAGGATTGGCTCTCTTTAGAGACGGATTATAGCTGGAGACTTGAAAAATCTGAAAATGGGCCATCTAATGTAACTGCTGATCTTGGGAGTCATTGGTTTGATTTAGTTCAATTTGTAACAGGGCTGAAGGTGACAGATGTAATGGGTGATTTTGCTACAATACTGCCTGTGAGAAAGAAGCCGAAGAAACAGGTGCTGGCTTTTCAGCATGTTGAGGAGGCGGATAGCGAAGATCTTACCTGCGAATTGGAAGAGTATTCAGCGGTTCATTTCCGATTAAACAGGACGGTTCCCGGTAGTTTTACTACCAGTCAAATCTGTAACGGCAGAAAATCAGACACCTCTTTTGATATTTATGGAAAAGAGAGCTCACTCTCCTGGAATCATAAAGATGCAAATAGATTGTGGATTGGACATAGATTCGGACCTAACGAAGAATTGATTGAAAATTCTCAAATAATGCATCCGGGTGCTGCACGTTTTGCTGTTCTTCCTGCGGGTCATCCTCTTGGGTATTTTGATGCAGTCTTACATCTGTTTGAAGATTATTATAAAGCTTTGGAAGCTGGAGAAGGGGCTTCCCTGTCCACCTCCCGCCCGACGTTCTATACTGGATATGATGAAATGAAAATACTTGAGGCAATTATTGCCAGTAATAAGCAGCGGAAATGGCAAACTCTTTAGTATAAGGAGATTATAGCTGTTCTATGTAAATAGAATAAATAGACATAAATAAACTGAGTTTAGAAGGAAATGAATATGTCCCGATTTAAATTTTCTGTTGGTCCCTGGAATGTTCACGAAGGAGAGGATGCTTTTGGTCCTGCGGTGAGAAAACCGATTTCTTTTGAAAGTAAGGTAAAAAAATTCAAAGAGATTGGCATGGACGCTATCCAGTTTCATGATGATGATGCAGTACCGGCTATGAACTCACTTACCGAAGATCAGATTCGGAAAGAAGCAGCTGGGGTTAAAGAAATGCTTGACAGTGAAGGGTTGAGTGCCGAATTTGTTGCTCCCAGACTCTGGATGGATCCGCATACGGCGGATGGTGGATTTACTTCCAACAGTAAAGAGGATCGTGAGTTTGCCATTTGGCGCGGACTGCGTTCTGTCGATATTGCAAAAGAGTTGGGATGTCAGAAAATAGTTCTCTGGCTTGCACGGGAAGGCACTCTCTGCCAGGAGAGTAAAGATCCAGTCACCAGTGTGAAGCGGCTAGTTGAAGGAATTAATGCTATTCTTGCGTATGATCCCGATATCAAGGTGCTTATTGAGCCAAAGCCGAATGAACCAATTGACCGCAGTATATGCCCGACTATCGGTCATGTTATTGGGCTTTCCTACCTGACCAGTGCCCCTGAAAGAGTCGGCGGGTTAATCGAAAGTGCGCATGTTATTCTGGCGGGATTAGATCCTGCTTCTGAAATAGGTTATGCGCTGGCAAGTGGAAAATTGTGGGGTGTTCACCTCAATGACCAGAATGGAATGAAGTATGATCAGGATAAAAGTTTTGGAGTAGAGAATCTGCGGCAGGCCTTTAATCAGGTGATGGTATTGAAAAAACACAATTACGGATCCTCCGGTGAGTATATCGGACTTGATGTAAAAGCGATGAGAACCCAGAAGCAGGAAGTTTGTTATCGCCATATTCAAAACAGCCTTGAAATATTCAAGTTACTGGAGAAGAAAGTAGATACTTTTGATACCGCATATCGTGATGTCTGTATTGAGAAACGCGACTATGAAGCTCTGGAATTTTATACCATAAACCACCTGCTGAAAGGGTAGTGCTGCAAAGGAGAAACAGATGAATGTATTGTTTGTTGGTGCTCATCCTGATGATATTGAGGCTGCCTGCGGTGGAACAGCTGCGCGGTATGCTCAGCAGGGAGCCAAAATATTTTTCTGTGTAGCAACGAATGGAAATGTAGGCTCAACAACCCTGGCAAAACATGAAATAGCTGCGATTCGAAAAACTGAAGCCCGGAAAGCTGCTTCAATTATTGGAGCAGAGTTATTATGGCTTGATTTTGATGATGAGTTCCTGATTGATTCTGTTGAAACACGGCATGCTTTTATCAACGCTTTCCGGATAGCCGATCCTGATGTAGTAATCTGCCATTTCAGACAAGATTATAATCCGGATCACTCTATTTCAGGATTCATTGTTGATGAATGTATTCATATGGCAGGAGTGCCCAATATTAAAACTGATGCTCCTCCTACAAAAAAAGGGATACCGCATGTCTACTTTATGGATACACCGGCAGGGGTAGGGTTTGAACCCGAGATTTTTGTTGACATAAGCGATGTGTTTGAGAAAAAAGTTGAAATGCTGGCATGTCATAAAAGCCAGAACGATTGGATGTTAAGTCTTTTTAACTATGAAATGGATGCTTTTCTGGAAATCCCGGCACGCTTCCGGGGGCTTCAGGCTGGTGTTCCGATGGCTGAAGCTTTCCGCCCCTCCTATCGGTGGGGACGAGGTTTTGTACAGCACTATTTGCCTGATTGTCTGGCAGCTCAGCAAGGAAGAAAGTGAGAAATACAACATGTTGATGGGGTTAGCTTATTCAGATATTACACCTGCTGCACCGATGG
>JADHUD010000165.1 GCA_016784705.1 Spirochaetia bacterium
TTTAATACAAAAATCAGAAATTAATATTTACGATATACCTATCTCAGAAATCACCGAGCAGTATTTAGCCTATTTACAATATAATACCAATATAGATTTAAATAATTTAACTGACTTTTATGCTATGGCAGCTACACTTATTTATATTAAATCAAAAATGCTGTTGCCAGTTGAGGTTGATTTTGATGAAGAATTTACTGATCCGAGAAAGGAGCTTGTTGAACGCTTAATCGAATACCAAAAATACAAAAAATATGCAGTATTACTTGCTGATAAAGAGAGTGAACTGGACTTTGTGTTTTCCAGAAAGAAAGCACAAAATTTACTTCCGTTTGATGACTCAACTTTGTGGGAAGAAATTAATGCCTGGGATCTCCTTAAAACTTTTTCAGGAATACTATCAAATATTGCCCCTGAAAAAGTGATAAATATGTATGAAGAAGTATCTGTAAATGAAAAAATGGCTTTAATGTATGAATTATTTGAAAATTCCATTGAAATTTCTTTTAGTGACTTAGTGATAAGAAAAAATTCTGCAATGGAAATAATTTGTGCATTTTTAGCTATTTTAGAGGCTGTGAAAATTCGCATGATTAAAATATATCAAAATAAAATTTTTGGTGATATACGTATAGCAAAAAGGGATGATGTGAATACTCTTTATAATGATAGCTTAGATAATTTTAGCGAAGGGGCTGATTTATGAATAAACAAGCATATTTAAGTATTCAGGCTCGTTATATTGAATCAGTTCTATATCTTGAGAATGAACCAATTGATATACAGACACTCTGCAGAATTTCCGATTATAGCAGAGATGAAGTTGTTCAAGCCCTTGCAGAATTACAACTGCATTATGCTGATGGTAATCATGGAATTGAAATAAGTGAATTTGCCGGCGGCTATCATTTTATGCCAAAAGAAGAGTTGTGGCCAGTTTTAAAAAAGAATTATGGGAGAAAGATAGATAAAAGATTATCAAAATCAGCTTTAGAAACAATCTCAATAATTGCATATTCACAACCGATAACCAAAAAAGAGGTTGAAAACATACGAGGTGTTTCATCCGAAAATGTTATACGGCTTCTTCTTGAGCGTGAGTTTATTCATGTACTGGGGAGAAAAGATGTTTTAGGGAGACCCTTCCTTTATGGTACCACTAAGAAATTTTTACAGGATTTTAATCTAAAAAGTATTTCTTCACTACCAAAACTTGATGAATTAGATAAAGAGAGATTTGATGAACACGAATAAAAAGGATTCTTTATATCCCATACGGCTTCAGAGTTATTTAGCAAAATGTGGTGTTTGCTCAAGGCGTAAAGCTGAAGATTTTATAAGAAATGGATTAGTTACGGTAAATAATAAAATTATTCTTAATCCTGCTGAAAAAGTAACAGAAAATGATGCCGTATATTGTAATAATCAATACATTGAACCAATGGATCATATTTATATTGCTTTAAATAAGCCAAAAGGATATGTATGTACAAATTCTGATCCCCATGAGGAATTGTTTGCCAGAGATTTGATCGCAATTCCTGAACAGAAATCACTTTTCCATGTTGGACGTCTTGATAAGGATTCAACAGGTTTGATATTTTATACAAATGATGGAGATTTTGCGAATACTATTTCGCATCCATCCTTTGGTGTAGAAAAAGAGTATATTGTTAGAACAAAGGAAAAACTAGATAAGAAAGATCTTCTTTCAGCAATTAAGGGGATTCAAATTCAAAAAACTCTCTATAAGATCGAACGTTATAAAATAATAAACAGTAAAACAGCATCAATGACCTTGTTAGAAGGAAAGAATCGGGAAATCAGAAAGATTATGGAACATCTGGGTTATAAAATACTTTCATTAACAAGAATTAGAATTGGTTCTGTAGAACTTGCCACACTTAAAATTGGTTACTTCAGATTTCTTAAGAAAAAAGAGATGTCACAACTTATAAGCAAGGTTAATAAAAAATGATAGTTGCAATTGATGGTCCTGCAGGAGTTGGTAAAAGTACAATAGCAAAAAAGATCGCAAAAAAATGTAATTTTTTTTATATTAATTCAGGAAACTTCTATAGAGCAGTCGCTTTTAAACACCTTGCATATAATGGCGACCCAAAAAGTGAAGCTGAAATAGTCGAGACTGCCCGTAGCTGTAACTTCTTAATCATTGAGGGGAAACTATTTCTTGATGGAAAAATGGTTGAACATCTTCTCCGTAATAAAGAGATAGATATGGCCTCTTCAAAATTTTCCTCCATAGTTGAAGTACGTAATATTGTTAATGAGGCTTTACGATCTTCTGCAAAATCACTTGATATTATTATGGAGGGAAGGGATATAACCACTGTAGTATTTCCTCAGGCAGATTTGAAATTCTATTTTGATGCGTCAGTAGACATAAGGGCTGCTAGGCGTTTCCAACAAAATGAATCTGATTTATCACTTCAGGATTTAAAAGAAGAAATTATCAAGCGTGATTATAATGACCGCAATAAGAAATTTGGAGCCTTAAAACGTGCAAATGATGCTGTATATATAGATACATCATACTTGACCATAGATGAAGTTTGTGACAAAGTAGTACAAAACATATTAGGCTTAAAGCAATCAAAAGTATCAGGAGAATCATAGTGGCAACAGAGAATAGTGTCGAAAAAAGTGAAGTCGACAAAACAAATGAAATGCAGAATCTATTACAGGAAGAATACTTTAAATCTCTTGATGAAATTGAAGAAGGGCAAATTGTTTCCGGACAGGTAGTTCAGGTTAATGATGAATTTGTATTTGTAGATGTCGGGTATAAATCAGAAGGCAGAATTCCCATTATAGAATTTACAGAAATTCCAACCGTTGGTGAAACTGTTAGTGTTGTTTTTGTAAGTAAAGAGGGAAAAAGCGGTCAGGTTGTCGTTTCCAAACAAAAAGCTGATCTGAAAATAAGAACAGAACACCTAAAGGAAGCAGCTGAAAAGCAGGAACCTATTGAAGGGACTTTTTCAAAAGTAATTAAGGGTGGTTTTGAAATAGATTTGATGTATGATTTAAAAGGATTTTGTCCATTATCTAAAGCTGATCTGATAAGAGTTGAAGAACCAGAAAGTTATATCGGTATAAAAGATTTTTTTATTATTGATAAGCTGCATACTGGAACAAGGCTTAAATCTGTATTATCCCGCCGTGCATATTTAGAAAAAGCTATTAAAGTCAAAAAAGAGGAGTTCTTTTCAAAAGTACAGGTTGATGACGAAATTGAGGGAATTGTAAAAAGTTTCACTTCATTTGGTGCATTTGTTGATCTGGGTGGTTTTGATGGCTTGCTCCATATAAATGATATGAGCTGGGGACATGTAACAAGACCAAAAGATTATGTAAAAAAAGGCGATAAAATAAAACTTAAAGTTATTCATATTGATAAAGATACTCAAAAAATTAATTTATCGTTAAAACATTTTACTGAAGATCCCTGGATGACTTTTGAAGATAGATATCAGCTGGATGATATCGTTGATGGCAAAGTTACTAAAATAACTGATTTTGGTGTTTTTATTGAACTTGAAGAGGGGATAGAAGGGCTTGCTCACATTTCTGAATTGTCATGGGTTAAAAGAGTTACTCATCCACGTGAAGTTGTAAGTATCGGGGACTCGGTAAAATCAAAAATTCTTGGATATGATACCGGAGAAAAGAAGATTTCGCTAGGTATGAAACAAGTAACCAATAATCCCTGGGATACCATTGAAGAAAGGTTCAAGGAAGGAATGAGAATTAATGCTGAAGTTGTTAAGATTACAAATGCCGGTGCATTTGTAAATTTAGAAGAAGGTATTGATGGATTTCTTCATGTTGATGATATTTCCTGGGTCAGAAAAACAAAGAATATTAAATCCTTTTGTAATGAAGGTGATACTATAGAGGTTATAATTACTCGTGTAGAACCCGAAAACAGACGTATTAGACTTGGTGTTAAGCAGCTCGAAGGGAATCCATGGCAAACATTAAAAGATTCTTATTCCAGAGGCAGTGTAATAACAGGAGAGGTCACCAGTGTAACTGATTTTGGAGTATTTGTTAAAGTTATAGCAGGAATTGAAGGATTAATATCAAAATTTAATTTAGTCGGTCCTGATGAAGATTTTGATGATTCTATTCTTGGTAAATTTACTGTAGGTGATAAAGTAACCGCAATAGTTACAGACATAAATATTAATGCCCAGAAGCTCTCACTATCAATTAAAGATTATTTAAGAAAATCACAGCAAAGTGAAATGTCAAAATATATTCATGATGATGAAAATGAAAATACTTTTACTTTTGCTGATCTCTTAAAAGAGAAGGATAAGGATCAGGGCTCTGATAAATAATTCCATTTGAAAAAAATCCGGAGTACAATAAAAGCATGGCACAAAATAAACATGAAAAAACACGAGCAGAGATTATGTCTGCATTTATTTCACGTAACCGAAAAACTCTTATTATTATTACCAGTATAATTATTGTAGCTGTTATTGCTACCGGTATAACAATAAGTACACTTAATAAGCAGCTTTATAAAAAAACAGCTCAAGTAGAGTTGTTATATGAAGACTATACGAACTGGGTGAACAGCAGTGCTGAACTTTCAGAAGAAGAGAAACAAGATACGTATGTAAAACTATATGATGATTTATCACAGTTTATCGATTCAGCCAGAAATGGTTATCCTGAATTACGTGCCTTATTTACACTCGCTTCTGTAGAATATCATAAGGAAAACTACAAATCTGCTGTAGATCTTTTTTCACAAGTTATTGAAGAGTATCCCGATTCTCATCTTGCTGCCTCAGCAGCGATGAATACAGCTGTTTGTTATGAACTATTAGGTGATAGTGAGAGCGCTGTATCATATTACCAATTAGTATTTGATAACTATGGCGACAGGTCCCCTGATGCTCCTCATGCAAAATTCAGTATCGGCAGGCTTTATGAAAGTATGAATGAACCGGCTAAAGCTATTGAATCATATCGTGAGCTGTCAACTGTTTATCCTGACAGTGAATGGGCAAAATTGGCTGTAAGCAGATTGATTGTATTGGAGTAATACTATAAAAGTGTCTATGTGTATTAGTACAAACAAGAAGAGTTGTGGAAGTAAAACTGTATCAGCTTTGATCATGCTGGTTCTGCTTGCTTCCATTTTTTTTGTATCCTGCGGACTTCCTAAAAATCCATTCATTATCGATACAGTTTTGGAACCTAGTAACAGTTCGGTAGTTATAAGTGCTGATTCTGCTACAAACTCCCTATATTTTTCTATTAATAATATTGATGAAGTTTTTACGAATAATGGAATAAATTTTTTTTACTGTTACTCTAATAAAGTTATCAGTTTGAATAACGCGGCGAATATTGCAAAATCAATAAATACGACAACGTATAACAGTCTTCAGGAAATTCCTATTGGTGAGGATACATTTTATCTATATTGTTTTAATATAGGTGAAGGGGATACGTATTCATTACCATCCTTAAATATTGATAATGTTCTGACACATCTCGCTGGAAACTCTTCTTTAGCGGGAAAAATTCAAGTTGCTGCAAGTGGTAGTTACGACGTTATTATGGATCTTTCTTTATTTTTAACTTCTATTTCAACAGATAATTTGCTGACGACTGACAATAGGTTTATACGCTATACAGAATCTGGCATTGGTGAAGAATCTATTATTCTTGATCCTGATGATAGTGATATTCCTGTTGATTTTATTATTAATGAAGAAAATTATTACCTCCATATATTTGGTTCATACTATGCAAACGAACCATCATATGAGG
>JADHUD010000166.1 GCA_016784705.1 Spirochaetia bacterium
TGCGAAAATCGGATATCCAGGATACAACGATCTGAATCCGAAACCGCATGCCTGCATGTTTTGCACTGTAGCCTGTCATCGAAGTGTTAACAAAGAGTTTCCGGATGGCTACTCTTACAAAGGATCAGGTCCGGAGTATGAAAGTCTTGCCCTTCTTGGTGCAAGCTGCATGATTGATGATCTTGAAATATTGGTAAAAGCGAATGAGTTCTGCAATCGGGCCGGAATGGATACGATGAGTGCGGGAAGTTGTGCAGCCTTTGCGATGGAAGCCCTTGAAAAGGGAGCTACAAAGGGAAAGACACCAGATTACCCATTTGGCTGGGGCAAAGGTGAGGGACTTCTCTCATTTTTGAAAGAGATGGCTGAAGGTAAAGGGTTCGGTGGCATATTCTCTCATGGAATCCGTAAAGGGGCAGCAGCATTTACTCCTGAAGCCGCAGAGTATGCCCATCATGTAAAAGGAATGGATATCCCGGCGCATGACCCAAGAGTCTACTACAATCTGTCTCTCTCCTATGCAACCGGAAACCGTGGGGCCTGTCATATGCGGGCCTATTCCCAAATAGCAACTATGGGAGCATTACTTCCTGAAGCCGGTATCGATAAGGCTCCGGCCCCGGACACACTCGAGGGTTCTGCACATGTGGTGAAAGTGTATCAGGATTTCACCTCTTTCTATAACTCCTGTGTATTGTGCCAGTTTATGATCTGGGGCGGATATGGGCTGGGAGATATGGTAAAGACTCTCAATGTTATTACCGGATGGGATATGTCGGTTGATGATGTTATGAGTGCAGGCGATAGGATATTTACCACCCAAAGAGTCTTGAATAACGTATGGGGTGTATCAGCAGTTGACGATACTCTTCCAAAACGTTTCTTTGTTCCCTCTGAAATCGGCGGCAGGGCAGGTAAGTATCCTGCTGGCTTTAAGCAGGAGCTGGAAAAGCTCTATACTGAACGTGGTTGGGAAGCAAACGGTTTTCCCGAAAAGGAAAAGATAAAAAGCTTAGGAATAGATCAATGGATATAGGTATTCACGTATCGCTCTGGACACCCGAATGGACCGCACCGTTTCTTGCATATATGAGAAAAGCCTCTGCTTTAGGGTTTGATCTGGTAGAGATTCCGATCATGAACCCTGCAGGTTTTCCGCTTGATGAAGTTAAGCAGGTTCTGAAGGAGACAGGTTTGAAAGTCAGCTGCGGTACCGGATTGGGAGTTAAGACTGATATATCCAGTACGGATTCCGCCATATCTGAAGCCGGAGTTGATCACCTTTTTCGCTGTATCGATATTGCTGCAGAATTGGGGAGTCCCACTCTGCAGGGTGTAATTCACTCTGCCTGGGGGGCAAGAACACCTGTAGATGAGGCTAACCGGAAAGCCTGTGCAGCCGGTCTTAAAGCAGTTGCCAGAAAAGCAGCAGATTTGCATATGTCTATTGCCCTGGAGTGTATAAATCGGTATGAAAGTTCTTTTCTAAATACAGTAAAACAGGGTATATATATATTGAATATGATTGGTGAGAACAACGCCGGTCTGCATCTTGATACCTATCATATGAATATTGAGGAGAACTCTTTTCAGGAAGCCTTTAGTACTGCAGGTAACAGAATGTTTCATCTTCACCTCAGTGAGAATCAGCGCGGCTTTCCAGGGGGAGGGCTGTTGGATTGGAAAATGATTGTGCAGTCGGCTAAAAGTGCCGGATACAGAGGACCCTGGGTCATTGAGAGTTATGTCTATCCGGAGTTTCCCACAGGAAACGATGTGTGCATCTGGCGCCCTATTGAAAATGATCCGGAGAATGACCTTAAGAAATCATTGGCGATGGTAAGAGAGCTGTTAGTATAGAATCTCGGGAGATCTGATATGGAAAATATTTTTAAGCCAATGGACGATAAGACATCTCTGCATATTCTTGTCTATAATCAGTTAAAAGAGTTAATAATATCAGGAAAACTGAAACCGGGCGAACGGCTTATGGAGTATGAGATTGCGGAAAAACTGAATATCAGCAAAACTCCTATCCGTGAAGCTATCAGAGAACTCTCTAAAGAGGGACTTGTTATACACGAAAGCAGAAGAAAACTGACAGTAGTTGATTTTACCGAGAAAGATATAAGGGAAATTCTTACACTCAGGGCTGAATTGGAATCTATTGCTGTCAGCCTTGCTATACCCCGGTTTACCAGTGAGGATTATCAGGAATTGGAAAAGAGAATCGAGGAGCTGCATCAGCGTGAGGATCAGAAAGATTTTATTGATGTGCGGCGCATCGATATTGAACGAATTCACTCGTTTTTAGTTGGGATGTCAGGAAATACCCGGCTTGTACAGATGTGGAAAGTACTGGCGAGTCAGATGATGGTGTTGTTTCAGGTTGTTGAACTGAAATCTAAAAATCACGGTTATTCTACCGAGAATCACCGTATGTTGATAAAAATGATGAAAAATGGAGATATTAAGCAGGCAAGTGATTTTCTGAAAAATCATATTTTACGTAATCTTGAATCAATTATACTGGAATATTCTCATAACAGGGAAGAAACCTGATTCCCGGCCTGATTCCCTGACAGTACCGCGAGTTAATTTTCAGAGTTTTCTTAACGTATGCTCAACCTCCGCCCATAAACAAAACTACACTAAGGACATCATGTTCTTTAAGCCAAAAATCTTTCAAATCTTTTTGCTGAATCAACGAGCCGTTCAGTTTAACCATCATTGGAAGAGAAGCCTTTCCGGACGTTTCCAGAAACTGCAGAATTGTGCAGGGCTTCGGTATGGTGCAGGTTTTCCCGTTAAAGGTAATGATCATGCGGTTTTCCTCATTGGTTGTGATGTTTATTTTAATCGAACATGTTCATTATTGTATAGGGGTTTTTAGAATTGTTAAACCGTAATATAGTAATTTTGCAAGGGGCTCACATGTCAAACCAAATACCTATTGTTATATATTGTTCAAGAGGAACAGCATCCCACTCGGTTGGAATAGTTCCCTGCGTATGATTAAATACAAATAATGGAACTCTTCCATAATAATATTCTGCTCCGATTCTGAATCGTTCTCCCTTTTCGCCTGAAATACCATATCGACCAATCTGAACAGTAATTCCCGGGCGCCAGGATGACTCCTCAAACAGCTGAATATCAGTTGCTGCATACCATGCGCCAATCCAAGCAATTTCTTCCGGGGGTTTCCAGACAAGCTCAGTCCCAAAGTTTATGTGCCATCTGAGATTGTTGTAACAGTGAAATATATCCATCAAACTAAAAGAATAATCTACTTCACCATACATTCGTAAAAATGGAAATGGCTGAAAGCTGAGCCCAAGAAGAACTGCATCACGGACATAAGCCAGATGGTAGTTCTCTCCATCAGCAATTCCGGCTCCATCGACTATGGGGTCAATAATTGAGATATATTCGGCCAGGTATTCATCACCGACATGTCCGGAGAGATGATGATATCCAAATCTGAAGGCGAACTCTTCAATTGGTTTAAACTGTATCATGAGGTGCGCAGAACCGTCCCAGCCGAAATTCTCCAAATTATCTCTGAAAGAGTCAAACATGGTGAATATGCCGATTCCTATACTGATTTCAATACCTATATTTGTGTTTGAGATTGGAGATAACCGGAAAAAAGATCTTGAAGCCCCGGCTTCAACGGTTTCCCGGTATCCTGCATGCAGCAGAGACTCCTTAGTATCGATTGCATTCAGCCCGATAAAAGGAAACGTAACGGCAACCCGAGGGAATCGATGGTCAGCTATGGGTTCTGGGTAGAGTGAGTCTGCGGGAATAGGTAAGAATGTAACTCCTTCGTCTGTATGTTTGCTGTAACCGGAGAAGGATGTATCAATTGAATAAACAAGGGTCGGTAACTGTATGAGAATGCTTAATATAATTGCATATTTTACGTTTTTTAATAACTTTTTCAAATTGATTCCTACACAATTTAAGGGATTTAAAGTTCTGAATGTCATCTACATTATAACGCTGTTTTCCAATTTGTATAATTTTTTTGTTAAAAAGCGTTAAAAAAAGATAAGGTTTTTATGTTATTGTGCAATTTTTGAAGCGATACTATAGTTACCTATCAAGGAGTTGCTTATGGATGTTTCTGTTTTGAGAAAGAGAGTAGGGGTTTGGTTTGTGATTCATTTTGTGGTAGATTTCTGTACTGCAGTCCCGCTTTTTGTTATTCCTGTAGTATTCTTGCGGTTGCTGGGATGGAATGAGATCGATCCGGTAGCCGCAAGATTAGTTGCTGCAGCTCTTTTTGGAATTGGAATAGAATCATTTCTGGGAAGAAAATCCTCTTTAAATTCATTTATTACTATGTTGAATCTTAAAATTATCTGGTCGGCAACGGCAGTAGTCGGCTTGGGAATTAATCTGATAGAAAGAGCCCAGGGAAACCCGCTAGCAGTATGGGCTGTCTTTATAATTTTTCTTGGCTTTCACGCAGTATGGGTTTACTTGCGAGTACAAGCAGGAAGAGTGAAGTAACTCGAAAAATTTCGAAGACTGCATGCCGATGAATTACTGAATTAATTCAGCTGTTCATACCGTACGGAAACACGTGAGCTTAGTATTCTCTTGTCCGCTTTTTGGTCAGGAACATTAAATTTAGTAAAAATCGGCATAAGCGCTGCTGTTTCTATAGTTGTCTCAAATTGAAGAGCCCCATAGTAAAAGGTTTTTTCTGCAACGTTAAAGTAGTATACTCCATACCCGCTTAGATTTAATGAGAATTCACTGCCGAAATCTCCAGCCAGTGATGAATTATCAATAGTTATTTCTGATAATAATTTTGCGTATCGTTGACCTTTTATCTCAACATAACCAGCATGTGTAAGCAGCATATCTCCTTCAGCAGCAATTTCATTTTTAAGCGCAATAACCGGCATGCTTATAGGTATGGATACACTTTTTCCGGATTGTATATCGGTATTGGTAATGGGAAACTGCAGATTGTAGGTAAAGTCCAGAGTAGTATTGTATGGATAGATTCCTTTATGATTATATCCTGCATGGGTCACCGTTAACGGATCTGAAACTGTGTCCGAGTTCAGCACAGCTCCTTCTGCAGTATCGGTTATACTCTTTGTGATGGTTGATATCATATTATTGTAGATAATATCGGCAAATCCCATCCCAGTCTGTTTAACTACCATTTCTGCATCAGTTACCTGCGAAATTGTCTTGTTTAGCATTCCGGCACTATCCATCTCAATGCTGTGAATTGTTTCGTTATATTGATAGTGGACCTGCTTCTGTATGGTAAAATCAAAAGACAAATTCAGCGGAGCAGCCTTAAGGCTCAATCCTGCTGAATAGGGCAGGTCCAGATGTTTGTAGGGATCTGTAAATTGCAGCTCACGGGCTTCTACTTCATTTGTGCCGGCACTATAGATTCCTTGAAGGAAGATAACAGCAAGAAACAACACCAATAATATTTTTCTTATTAATTTATTATACATATAGGTCACCTCTCTTATAAATATAACAATAAAAGAATCAAATCGTGTCATTTTTTTTCAAGGGGTTGCCGGAGCCAATTTCAAAATAAAATCATTATGAAACTTCCTCCTGATAGTATGAAATTCAATGGCTTTTATATTTTGTTTACATCCGGTTTTACATATCGGGAATGAAATTTCCAATAAGCTTTTTTCTCAGAGGATGCAATAGCAGGAAATTCCCTATTTTCTTCTAATAAAAACTTTTGTTCTTTAAAGGAAGGAAATGGTGAAAATGATCCATCTGCGTATCCATCCCAGGCATAAAAAGCTGTTT
>JADHUD010000167.1 GCA_016784705.1 Spirochaetia bacterium
GTCGAAATACTCTTTCTGGAACTGCTTACGGGATCCAAACATGGCCGGGTTCAAAAAACGGAAAAGGGCATACAATTCAGCCAGATTATTTTCGACCGGAGTGCCGCTCAGAGCCAGGCGCCTCCGTCCCCGTAACAGCATGACAGCTTTAGATATCTGCGAATCAATATTCTTTATCCGCTGGGACTCATCAAGAATAACATAGAAAAAATCCTGCAGCCTAAGAGACTCAATATCATTCCTGACCGTAGCATAGGTAGTCAGAATCAGCTGGTATTTGAGACTTGCCGTCAAATCCCTGTCCGGACCGTGATAGATGCAGGCAGAAAGCTGAGGGGCAAACCGTGCAATCTCGCGCAGCCAGTTCAGCAAAATACTTTTAGGCATCACAATAAGGCTGGGCTGCCGGGTTTCCGGGTAGACAGTGCTCATCAACGCTATCGTCTGGATAGTTTTACCCAGACCCATATCATCTGCCAGACATCCCCCCAGAGCATGCGTGTGAAGGTATTTCAGCCATTTATAGCCGATATGCTGATAGTCACGTAAAGTACCCTGCAGCAGCGGTACCGGAGCATCAGCCTGCCCAAAGGTATTGAAACCCTCCAAAATACTTCGTGATTTGAGAAAACCGATATCAGCAGTTTTTTCGTCAATAAGCTCGGCTATCAGGGGGAGGTCAAAGAAGGAGATGCTGAGATCCCCGTTTTTTCCGGGTTTCAGAAAACGCTTCAGCCGGGATATGAATTTATGTTCCACCACAGCTTTGGTGCCGTCACTGAGAATAATATAGCGGTTTTTGTCATATTGTGCGAGAAAATCGGCAAGTTTGAATGTCTCTGATCCCAGATCGAGGTCGGCGCTCCCTTCCAGGAAATCAATTCCCGACCCTATACGCAGGTTGAGGGTAGGTTTTATCATCCTGATCCTGAATTTTTCGAGCTCTGCCGTGCCGATCAGGATAAAACTTGAGAGTATGGTATGCAGTTCGGTCTCCAGAAAGGACAGGGCGAGTTTCGGCTGGACAATAAACAAATCGTCTAATCTGGTGAAAGTGCACTGCGGATCGTTCTTTTGCTGATGAATTTTCAAAGTCTTCTCAATAATATCTGCCGGTTCTGACAGGTCGCAGGGGCTGACAGGATGAATGTTCAGCGTGTGCTGTGTATCATCAGCCACTACCAAACTGCTCAGGTCATAGGAGTTAAGAAAGTCAAGGTCAATCTCCTGTGCGGAGCAGGCGATAGTGAGGTGCAGCGCCTTGCTGGAGTCGATGTGTTCAAGAATCAGTGCCGGCTGCGGGGTTATTCGGCCAAGGTGTTGCACCGCATATTCGTTGTGCGCAAGTTCGGCACCCGGAAAGCTGCTGAGAAAGAGGCTGAACAGAGCCCCGGCTTCTTCTTCCGGTATCGTGCAGTTGAACAGATTCAGCTGTTCGTAATGTGCAGCCGGTTCAATCCGGTAGATTTCACGGTTTGCAAGAACAAGTGATGGAGTGAGATAGGTAAAGGGGTAGTGGTGAGAGTGAGGGTGTGGGTCGGTCTTTTTCCGCGGCTGAAAAGTCACGCAGCAGGTCAGCATTTTCTCGTTCTGTCTGTGAGTGGAAAGTACGATATTTCCTGATCCGGGGTTAAACCTGACTGGCTGCCGGTCGTTATGCAGAGTTAGGTGGCTTGAACAGTCAAGAATGGTTTCGAACAGGTCAGGATGCTCTTTCAGGTAGAGGCGGTCTTCCGTTTTTCCCCACTCAATTTTCCACGACACAGCCCCTGCAAGCCGGTTGTAGAGGGCAAGTGCCTGATGCAAAGACCCCTGGTAGTAGTGTTCATCAACAGTTATGGGCTGATTCTGCTGGTTGCAGGTCACGATATAATAGCCGAAGTCATCTTCTCTCAGCTGGAAGCTGAATGGGCTTTTTGCCCGATCAAGTTTAGCGGTTTTGCCTGCTGCCCCGGTTGTGCTGCGTGTGCTTTTCTGATTTCTCAACAAAAGGAAGGCTGATGGTTTGTTCATGCCCGAATAGTACCGGAATTTCTAAAATTTGTGAACAAGGGGGACGGAGGAAACAGTGTTTGGAAAAGGGGTCAGACCCCTTTTCCCACCAGACACCTTTTCCCGACCCCCAACTGCCAGAACTGATAAGTGGTACACTTTCGCAGGCAGCTATTGCAATTCAGCATCAGAATAATCTGAAAAAATATTTTCAGAGATTACCCGATTGGTTATATCATCTATATAGGTACTGAGGATGTTGTTCAGTTTTTGGTATTCCGGCCAGAGAATGGTATCAACAAATGTTACCGGAACCATAGCCATTACCGTCGTATATTTTTGCCGGCTGTACCGGTAGGGTTTAATACCATAGCGTCTTAATAGCGCAATGAAAAGCTTTTTAGACCACATATTTGTCATTCGAAAAGTATATTCTCTTGGAGTATCGGTTTTTTCGATGGATTTAAGGCGTTCTTTTATCCTGTCGGCCGCATCCAGCGCTGCCAGTTTTTCTCCGGTTTCCGGTGTGCCCGCAAATAAAGCCTCAATTTTTTTAAGTTTCTCAATAAGTTCCCGTTCATCAAACATGCGCAGCAGGATAGCAGTTAAAATTGGTGAGAGTAAAGTAGTTTATGAAAAAATGGTTGATAAAATAGCAGCGCTTCCTGAGGGGGAGAGGGACGGAGTATCTCAACGTGCGCTGCTATAACGCCAAACGCCTGCTGTCACTGCAGAAACGTTATGCGACAAAGCGGAGTTTTATAGCAAAGCTGAACAAGGCGCTCCGACAGAAAGGAGATGTTTTATGAAATTTGAAGTTTCCAGGAAAAAAATAGCGGCTTTGGCTGCGCAGAAAGAGGACGAAAACTGGAATTTCCGCTGCTTTCTTAAAGGGTGTGATGTATCAAGTGAAGAGATCGATGCCTATTTTTACCGCTTCTACCGGATCGTATCAAAAGAAATTGACTGTACGCGATGTGCAAATTGCTGCATCAAAGTAACACCCTGCCTCAGTTTTGCTGAAATTGAGGCAATGGCAGCACATTTGGGTCTCACCTCAAGCATTTTCAGTGAGACATATCTTATTGAAGATACCGATGAAGATATGACATATGGTACAGAGGGAAAAAATTCCGGATTGGTTTTCAAATCGCTTCCCTGTCCGCTTTTGAAAGACAATCTCTGTACTGTGTACACTTCACGGCCTGAGGACTGTCGATCCTATCCCCATCTGCATAAGCCGGACCGGGTTTTCAGTATGACCATGATTTTCGAAAATTGTTCGGTATGTCCGATAATCTACAACGTATATGAATTGATGAAGAAGGAGTTCTGGTATGGAAAAGGGGTCTGACCCCTTTTCCAAATCTATGGGCGTGCCCGAATGCAGGGGTACGCCAGGTCGTCCCCCTGCATTCGGTCGGGCTATTCGGGGGTTCCGTCTGTATTTCAAAGCGAACCGGAAGGTTCCCTTTGAAATAAGACCGCTTCGCGCCCCTACTATCCCTCACGCTTGGAAAAGCACGCTTGGAAAAGGGGTCAGACCCCTTTTCCAAACGTTGAAAGACGGATCAACCGTATGCATTTTTTCTGTGGGAAATGTCGATGATGAAAATCATTATTTTCTCATTTTTGATGGTATACAATAGTCGGTAATCACCTATCCGATATCTATAATAATCAGAATATTGACCTTTTAGTCTCTTAATATTGGGTCCGTAATAGGGATTCCTTCGCAAAAGTGGATACACATACGTGGAAATCTTTTTATAGAGTTTATTAAATGCAGGTGATTCAATCTTTTTTACGAAGCTTTCTGTTTCAGCAATTTTGAACTTATCCAATTACACGGTACTTCCCGGCTTGTATTTCTTCATTTCCGGCAACAATACTTTTTAGCAGTTTTTCATCTTCCAGGATCTCCACCATCTCTGTATCGGAAACAAAACTGTCTTCAGTAAGGTACGCTATGGTTGCATATTCAATAAAATTTGAGATAGTTCTTCTTTCACCAGCAGCTGCCAGTTTTATCAGTTGATACGTAATATCATCTATTCTCATGGTGATGGTTTTAGCCATACGACCTCCCTGTATTCAATATTATTCAAATGTACTATAAAATATTCAAACTATCAATAGAGGAAATGGGGTCTTGGAAAAGGGGTCTGACCCCTCTTCCAAACTTTGCTTTGAGTTGCCGAACCAGGTACGTTTTCCACAAACGGCCATCTTTCCAGGAGGAAGGAGTGGTAACTTATTTTAAGGTAAAGGAATAAGAATAGCTGGTTTGGGGTTGTCCATTTTTGGGAACCCGGTATCGATTCCACAAAAAGACACATTTTCAGTGGAAGTAAAGCCGGAATGAATAATTAAAGGGGTCTGACCTCTTTTCCAAAAAACTTTTCTAGAAAAAATTTTCAAAAATTTGAATTTTTATCACTGTTTTCTCAGTAGATAGTAGTAAGACTAAAAAAAATTACAAACAGGGATGAAAAAATGAACGAAGACAATAATTACGTCAAAGCAACGTCAGATATTTTTATAAAGTATATGTTTGGTATGGATACCAGACAAAGTAAACAACTGGTACTTTCCTTCATTAATGCAGTTTTGCAAGATACAGGATTTCCTGCTATCACAAAAGTTTTTCAGAAAAATCCTTTCAACTATAAAGAGTTTGAAGGGGATAAGGTGTCAGTACTTGATATTGAGGTTGAAACTGAGAATCATGAACTCTACAATATTGAAGTACAATCTTTAGGAAATACGCATTATCGTAATAGAGCGTTGTACTACTGGGCAAAATTATATACTTCACAAATCAGCGAAGGAGAAATATACGAAAGATTACTACCTGCTGTTAGCATAAATATACTGGATTTTATATTGTTGTCAAATTTACCGGACTACCACAACTTTTTTATGCTAATCGAAGGAAGAAAGAAGGAGTTTGCACTTACAGAGCATCTAATTATTCATTTTTTAGAGATTCCTAAGATAGATGAAAGAAAAATAAGTAGTAAAATTACAAGATGGCTATTATACTTAAGAGGAGAAGGGCGGGATGAAAAGATGATGAAAATACTGTTGGAAAATGATGAGGATCTACAAGCAGCACATATGATGTATAAAGCTTTTACCAATGATGATACCTTACGCAGATATGCATTAGGACGTGAAAAAGCAGAAAGGGATCGGCTCCAACTTTTAAGTAGTGCCCAGAAAGAGGGAATGGAAGAAGGACGGAAAGAAGGACGGAAAGAAGGTGAAATAAAGGGTGAACTTAAAGAAAAACATACAATACTAATCCGCCTGCTTGAATTAAAATACACTCTTTCTGAAGATGAAAAGAGTCATATCCTTTCAGTAACTGATTTCAAGAAACTGGATGCGGCAATTGATGCGGTCATACTTGCAGAGGATAAGGAGAGTGTACTTAGGCTTTTAAAATGAAAAGGGGTCTGACCCCTTTTCCAAAAGCAGATTCCGCTTTAACAAATCCTCAACCAGCACCTCCAGATCCCCCGCAATAATATCCTCAGGCGCATCAAAAAGCTCAACAGCCTTCGCAATTGCCGCGGCGGCATCCTGTGTTTCAAGCAGAGCCGTAAGCAGCACCGTGCCGGTTTTGTTCAGACCGAAGTATTCGCCTTTCAGGGTATCCATAAGCACCATTTCGTCATCGACGGTGCTCTGCAGTACGGTTTTGGGTATTTTCAGCATAAGTTGCTCCTTTTGCCAGCCTACAGCTGTTGAATTGCCTCGGCGATTTCTCCGGGGTTGCCTGAATTCATCGGCCG
>JADHUD010000168.1 GCA_016784705.1 Spirochaetia bacterium
TTACACAAAACATTAAAACCACTCTTCCACCTCTTAGCACTCATCAAATAAGCTTGGCATGTGGAATCGCTTAAAGAACGCTTTAAGAACATGGCGTTATCAATAAATATTTGTGAAAAAATCACATATAAAATGTTGCTATTATGGTATTACTATGGTATTCTCGGGTTAGGAGTGACTAACAGATGTTATCAAGATTCACAGTTGGAAATTTTCTTTCTTTTAATAAAACCCAGACCTTTTCCATGATTGCTAATTCTGTACAGAAAAATAAAGGACGGCTATTCCAAGCAGAAGATATGAAGCTATTGAAATTCAGCTCAATTTATGGGGCGAATGCTGCAGGAAAGTCAAACCTTATAAAAGCAATGGCCTTCGCTCGGGATGTAATTACACATGGAACTTCAGAAAGCCCGGATACCTACTACTTCAAGCTCAATCCCAAGTGTAAGGACCTTCCTTCATATTTTGAATTCGAGATCTGCATGAATGGTAAAATGTACAGCTATGGCTTTGAGTTGTTACTATCGGAAAGGGAAATAACCGAGGAATGGCTGATCTTGCTAGGAGAGAGTAAAAACCAAGAACTGTTTTCTAGAAACACCACCACAGGACAGTATGATTATGATAAAAGCCTACTCACCAATCAAGAAGATGCAGCCCATTTTGATATCTATATCAACGATCTGAAATTTGTTAAAGACAAGTTCTTCCTACAGGACATTGTTTCAAACAAAGATACCATATACGAGGATAATGAAAAGCTTGGAATATTTAAAGACACATTTCGCTGGTTTAAGTCATTAGACATATCATTTCCAAATTCAATGGTGTCAGGGTACTCCTGCTTTTCGTCAACTTCCACTGATGAGATTCTGAATGCTATCAAAACTTTTGCAACAGGCATAAGTTATGTGGAAGCAAGAGAAGTGACTAAAGAAAAAGCCTTGGAGGACATACCTTCCGATTTCAGGAAGAAAATCGATAAAATGCTTGCCGAACTAGAGATTAAAGGCAAGATAGCTGGGGGAGGAAAGGATACATCATTTGGAATGCGCATCAACTGCAATGGAAAGCTCTATCTCGTACATATCAATAAAAAAGAACCGGAATTTAACGAAATCACCTTTGAGCATAATAAACTGAAGAAGATTCCTTTTTCATTGGCTGAGGAATCGGACGGAACCCAGCGTTTGTTCGATATGCTGACAGTGCTCTTGTGTACAAAAGAAAACGCCGTGTTTGTTATTGATGAAATCGACCGGAGCCTTCATCCACAGATGACGGTTCATTTCATTAAAAACTTTCTTAAATTGGCAAGGAAAAAAAATATCCAGCTTATAATCACAACGCATGAAAGCCATTTGCTGGATCTTACCATACTCAGACAGGATGAGATTTGGTTCATCGAGAAGAACAAGGTGGGAGCGAGCCTGCTTATGCCCTTCGATCGCTTCAAAGAACGTTTCGACAAGAAGATCGAGAAAGCATATTTGGATGGACGATACGGCGGGGTTCCTCTGTTTGATTCATTCTTTTTCCCAGATGGGTATGGTCAGGAAGATGAATATGATGACGATGTTGAGGATCTATCTTGAGACTCGACCAACCTTATGGGAAGCGATTTGACGAAAAATTTACGAATGCTGAGCCGAAATGTAAATACTTTATTGCCTGTGAAGGAAAGAAGACCGAGTATTTATACTTTAAAGGTTTGATTGAGGCCAGAGACGAACTGGCGATTAGTCCATTTATCGAGGTTTTGCCTATTAGGCATAGCACTGGTACAAACAGCCATCCTTTAACAATTATTAATGAAGCCAAGGATGTGATCGATGATTGTGATAATTTTTTCCCTGAAACAGATTTTGTTTGTATAATTGTCGACAGGGATTCGGAGAGCTTCAATCTTGCACAATATGATGAAGCAAACAGCTTATGCCAACGCTATGGATTCAAATTTATAGTCACAAATCCTTGCATAGAATTATGGTTACTCTTCCACTATTCGGATCTTTCTGGATATTGTTTGCAGGAACTTCTAGAAAACAAGAAAACAGGAGGGCGAACATTTTCGGAAATGCTACTCAAAGATGAATTTCTTCGCGGTAGTTATAACAAAACCCGTATAAGATTCGAAAGGAATTTTAAGCCATATGTTCGTGTGGCAATTGAAAATTCAAAAAAATTTGCAATGACAGTCGATGAACTGAAGATAAAAATCGGGACACGGATTGGTTTATTGATTGAGGAAATGATGGAGCAGGGTTCTAATACCGAATAGACAGAAAAAAGACGATTCCCTAACCAGGTGGTGTGGCCAATTTCCACAAGCGGCTGCTTTTAGTAGGTTACGGGGTGCTAAGTTGTTTGAGGGTAATGGAATAAAAATGATGAGGGTGGGCGGGTCTATGTTCGGAACCGGGTACCGATTCCACAAGAAGAACTGAAGAAAAAGTAAATACTTCTCTCAAAGGAGAGAGTAGGCTATGGGAAAAGGGCGAGGAAAGCATTACGAGCACGAAGAACGGTTATTAATTATAGCAGGATATGACGAAAGCAAGAAGACAGTCCAAGAATTCTGTGAACAGGAAGCAGTAAATTCCTGGACGCTAGCCCAATGGTAACGGGATCGGAGATGTTCTGCAGGAGTATTCAGTACTACCTACCCTCAGGGGATGCGTGAGGAATCAACGATTTATTAAGGTGCCAGCGAGAAGTATAGGTGGAGAAAGTTTGTGGTTTCGAGTGGAGCCTGGCACTTGGGACACACGGATGAGTCGAGGACTTTGTCAGAATCCGGCTGACGACACCCTCCGTCAGATTTCCCGTGCGCTGGTCCTGTTTCAGTACTATAGCAACCCGTATGCCGGGGAGTATATTTTCTCGCAGTGTAGCATCCATAGCAGTACTGTACGCTGTTTAGTAAAAAAATGTGAACCTTCCTGGAGGAGGCAGACAGTAAAAAAAGTCCAAACTATTCTGACAGAAAAAAAAGATATTTTGACAAACTGGACAATTTCTACTATTGTAGGGTGAAGAAGAGGTCGACAGTTCTATGAGATTACTTGTTTTTGTCCTTAACAATGAAGAATTTCTAGAAGAAGTTCTGGAAGCCTATATCGAAGCCGGCGTAACCGGTGCGACCATCCTCGATTCCGAGGGGATGGGGCGTTTTCTTACCTATGAAGTGCCGCTGTTTGCCGGTTTCAAGGAATTTATGAAGGGCAACAAGCCGTATAACAAGACGATAATTTCTGTAGTCCGCAATCAGGATACCATTGATAAGCTGAAGCAGCTGATTGATGAAATAGTAGGCGGCCTGGAAAATCCGGGAACCGGCATCATGTTCACCTTGCCGGTAGACTGGGCTTCGGGGCTGGTGCCTGAAGATGAAGAGGTATAAAAAATGGGCGGAATTTGCAAAAGATTGCCGGTAAAATGCATTTTGCTGGATTGTTATGATCCGGCTGCCGAAAAGGATCCCATAATCCGCCGCCTGGTGGAAGCCCTGGCGCAGGTTTATGAAATACAGGATACCGACCAATTGGTAAAGGATATCATGGAACGGGAAGAACTGGCCTCCACCTGCCTGGGGTTCGGCTGCGCCCTCCCGCACGCGCATTCCCCGATCCTTAAAACAACCGCCATAGCGGCTGCCCGGCTGGATCCCCCACTCAATTTTAAGGCTCCTGATGATGAACCCGTCGAGCTCGTCTTTCTCATGGTAGGGCCAGAGAACAGTGCCGTTCTCCACCTCAAACTGCTCTCAAAGCTGGTCCGTTTGCTTCATGATGCAGGATTCAGGGAGGAGCTGCTCAAAGCCGAAACACCAGAGGCTTTTCATCAGCTGATATGCCGGAAGGACGAATAAGATGCGTGCCCGCCGCGAATGGAGCATTATCCGGTTTCTCCTCACCGCATTGGCTTTGTTTGCCGTCTGGCTGCTCTTTACCGCCAGTTTTGAACTTTTTTCTGTAGCCTTTGGAATTGTCGGATCACTGCTTATCGCCGCTCTCACCTATGACGTGTTTCTCGCTCAGCATGAAGCTAACCTCCGTTTTTTTGTTCCCCGGCCCCTTTATCTCATAAAATTTCTTCTGCTTCTCATGTTCTTTCTCTACCAGTCGAGTATCGTCATGCTGGGTTCCGTAATTACCGGAAATGCCAGTCCGCGGATCGTCCATTTTCGAACCCGCCTGCGCTCCGACCTTGCCCGTATGGTGCTGGCGAATTCCATCACCTTTACTCCGGGTACCATAACCTTGGATCTCAATGATGATCACCTGACCGTCCACTGGTTCTTCTGCAATACCAGCCACGCCAAAGCGGCGGGCGAAGCCGTAAAGGGCCGAATGGAGACGCATATAAAGAGAGTATGGCTGTGAGAATACTGATGCTGGATGTAATGCAGTGGTTTACTCTTTTCTGTGCGGTAGTCTGCATTGTACGGCTTGTTCTGGGACCGACAACGGCTGACCGGCTGGTAGCCCTGAATATTCTATCGGGGGTGGTGCTGGCTTTTCTGGTGCTGCGCGGTGTTCGGCAGGGGCGGTCTCTCTATCTCGATGTAGCCTTGGTCTATGATATATTCGGGTTTCTGGGATTTCTGGCCATAGCCCGGATTCTCAAAGACAAGATGACCGATGATGGTTAAGGAGAAGTCTGATGATCTGGATAATTCGGGAGATCCTTGCCCTGATTGCATTTTCCTCAGCTGTCGTCTTTGGACTGGGTGGTCTGGCCGGGCTCTTTCGCTTTCCCGATCCCTACTCGAGGCTGCAGGCTGGTTCGCTCTGCGGAACCACGGCGGTCTTCTCTATATTCATAGGAGCCTTGCTGCTGGCATCTGATACCGCTGTGGCCGCCCGCATTGTTATTATTGCCATATTTTTTCTGATGTCGGCACCCACCGGTTCACACATAGTTGCCCGTTTTACCTGGAATGCCGGGGTCTATCCCTGGAAACCGCCAAAAGTGCGTACCGGTTCAGCCCGGAGAAGAAAAAAAAGCCGGGATTCTTCTGAAAAACGGGGAGGTGCTGAATGACCATAATTATTCTGCTTCTGATCGTAATCCTGGCCTTCTATGCCATATCATCGGGCGACCTGCTCCACGGAGTTATCGCGCTTTCGGCTATAAGCCTGCTCTCCGCTCTGCTTTTTTATCTCCTCCATGCCCCGGATGTGGCTATTACCGAAGCTGCGGTCGGCGCCGGAGTATCTACCGTGGTTTTCGTCTGGGCAATTCGCTATACCGAGAGAAAGGACCGGGATTCATGAAAGCAAGCCGTAAACTGGGATTCAATCTGCAGATTATTGTCGCCATCGCTGCTGTGACGGCTGTTCTGCTGCCCGTTTTCCTGGCAGACATGCCCTGGCCGACTATTGCCCGCGACTACCTGGAGCGGCATGGAGTCGCTGATTCCGGAGCAATCAATCTGGTGAGCGCTATCTATCTGGGATATCGAGCCTTCGATACGCTGGGTGAGACCCTGGTCCTTCTGGTAGCCGTCAGCGGAGCAATCGGTATAGCTACCCGGGTCGGAACTGATATAGCAAAGGGCTATGAAAAAAATGATGCGATAAAAGGGGCGGGGGCGGGAGCGGCATCCGGCAGTCTGGAAAAGAACGACTCCTCGGCTTTTGCCATACCTGGAGAGAAGCGTAGGACCCATGCCATGCGGACCCATCTGCTTGAAGCCGTTACTAGTAAAATCGGACC
>JADHUD010000169.1 GCA_016784705.1 Spirochaetia bacterium
GACCTCACTAAATTCCTGATTTCCAGAATACGCTGTGCAGTAATTACCGGAGAAACCCTGTCGACCGCCTCTGAATTCTTGTACGTATCAAGTATTAAAGTTTCTGTCGGGATGTCCGGATATCCCGGGGTTATACTGATCCCGAATCTGTCAAGTTGGGATTCCGGCAGTTTGTAGGTTCCGGCATACCAGAAAGGATTTTGCGCTGCTGCTACAAAAAAAGGTGCCGGCATTGGGTACCGCACTCCATCTACCGTTACTGCCTCTTCCTGCATTGCCTCCAGAAGTGCGGATTGGGTTCTTGCCGGAGCCCTGTTCAACTCATCAGCCAGAATAAACTGATGTCTGAGGGGACCCTCACGAAAGATAAATTCATGTTTAACCGGATCCCAGATTGTCATACCGGTGATATCTCCCGGCAATAGATCGGGAGTAAACTGGATACGTCCATAATCAAGACTGCTTGCTTTTGCCAGACAGCGAAGTAATGTTGTTTTTCCAACCCCTGATACATCCTCTATCAATGTATGCAGGCCTGATACAAGTGCTTTAGCCATTAGGGATACAACAGCTGGTTTTCCGAGATAGCCTTTTGCCGTTTCATTGATCAGTTCTTGAACAGAAGCCGCAGCAATTTCGTATTGTGTGTTTTCATAGTTCATATACTATCCTTTGCAGGGCAGGAAGGAGCAGCTGCACAGCTTTCGTAAGAATCTCTGCTGTATACGAAATTGACCTGATCCCTGTTTCTGTTTGCGCTGAGGTCAATTATATGAAATAGATATGGTATTACGACCCCGGCAGTTGAAATTATAGCATGATTTATAGGTGAGCAGAACAATTTGTTAGATCGTTGCTGCTTACTTGCCCGGGTTGAGGATCATAAACTGCTCTGCAGATTGGAGCTGTTTCCAAAGATCCTGAATATCCAGAATAACTGCAGTAGATGTATGCATATAAATATCCTGCTGCGCCAGATATGAAGCAAACTCGCTGATTCCCGGGTTGTGACCGAAAATAAGTACAGTTTTTTTGTCTTCCGGTATTGCGGCGGCAGCAGTAATAAAATCTATAACTTCTCCCTGATAGAGAGAAGGTCTTTCTTCAATGTTTTCATGAGGGATAGTAAAACTATCAGCAACTGCCTGCGCAGTACCTAAAGCTCTCTTTGCAGGGCTGGAAAGCAGATAATCCGGTATAATACCCAGATATTTAATTTTATTTGCAATTTGAGAAGCTTCTCGAATTCCTTTTTTTTTAAGTTGCCGTTCAAAATCATTACTGTCAGACTGTTCCCAGTCTGATTTTGCATGGCGTATGAGAATAAGCGTTTTCAGACAGGAACCTCCATAGCTGCTGCAGAATTTTTCCAGAGATAGAGCAGCAGTACTATGCTTACAGTTATGGGAATCAGGCAAAAGAGGAGGGAAGATGCGAACCCGAAGTTATCAATGAGAAAGCCGAAAAGCATGGGACTTACAGAACCCGTAATAGTTAATGCTCCCATCAATATGCCATATATTGCACCTGTTCCAAAATTTGTACCGAATTTAGTAAGCAGTATAGTCTGCGAAATAACACATCCGGAAGTGAATCCCCCAAAAAGTAAGACTGCAACATAGTATAGCACATCGGTGAGCTGCAGGCTGAGTAAAAATATTTCCGGTACTACCATGATTGAGGAAATTATAAGAAGGGATAGCGGATTGAATCGTGATGCCAGTTTTCCGGCTGCCAGAGAGCCGGGAATTCCTCCGGCAAAAAAGAGTGCGGCAGCATATGCCGCTTTATCGGGTTCAAAATGGGCTGCCTTTACGAATAAGATGGGGAGAAAGTTGAGTATTGCTGAAATTGATAGAATGCGAAAAATTATTGTTACAATAAACAGGAGGAAATATGGGTTTGTTGGTTTTTTTGCAGCGGCAATGGCGGGTTTGCCCCTTTGAATGGGGTTTACAACAGGTAATTGGACTTTTCCAGAATTTAAAAAAAGAAATCCCATAATATAGCCGGGAATAGCGCTGATGATCAGAACCCCGCTTGTTCCGACCCGGATTAACAGATATCCGTTTACCAGATACATTATCAGTATTGCTGCTGTTCCGTAGGTTTCATAGATTCCAAGAATTCTTGCTTTTCCCTCTGTTACGGTGTCATTGATCATTGCATACATTATTGGATGAAAAGTGCTTACTCCAATTGCTGTAAAGGCAATTATGATAAGAAATGCAGCTAATGATGTGGAAAATCCTGCTGCAGTTAAACCTAGTGATGAAAGAAAAAATCCGTAACCGATTATTCTTTCCCGGTGAAAACGATCTGACAGTTTTCCCATAATGATGGATCCAATCGCCAGAATGACCATGAATAGCGTCAGGATGCTGCCCGCTGCAGTGTAAGAGAGTTCATATTTCACCAGTATTACCGGAAGAATCAGGGGGAGTATGAAAATAAAGATATCATTTGCACTATGTCCGAAATATTTCAGCTTCATGGAATTGTTTTAGGTTATTTTTTCATTAATGTCAAAGGATCTTGCTGCTGTTTTGATCTCTTTACACCGGACTTCTTTAATCATATGAGAATATAAGACAGGGTATGTTTTTGCATGTTGCTTTTTTAACAATATATAGTAGACTATACTAATTGAGGCAATTTGTTATTGCAAACAATACTTTTCGACAACACGCAGACCAGCGCGAGCAAGTTTTCAGGTATTCACTATGCAAAGGAGGAGACGGTTGAACGTACTGATAGTTCATGATTCAAAGTTCGGCAATGGAGAAAAAATAGCCGAGAAAATGAGAGAGGAGTTTGAGAAGACAGGCGCATCGGTAAAGATCAGTCATGTCAGTGATTCTTCATCATTACCCATGAGGGAAGAATTCCCGGATTTGCTGATTGTTGGTGCGGCAGTCCGGATGTTCAGAGTAAGTCCTGCTTCAAAGAAGTGGCTCAACCAACTTGATAAAAATGCCAGGAAAGCCGGTGCAACTATTGTGTTCGGTTCTGTCTACCTCACCCATGCGCTGAAGGAAAATTCAATTAAGGGATTTGGAAGAAGGTATTTACGGTTTATGCAAAAAATGAAGAGCCTTGATTTCGTATATCCGAAATTGTTTTCAGGTCAGGTAAAGGGACAGGAGGGACCTTTGTATGAGGATGTTCTTCCAGCAGTGGAAGAATTCACTCAATCGCTGAAAAAATGGATGACAGAAAATAAAATTTAACACAATCGAACGAGGAAACTATAAAATCTATAAAATCCTTTATTGACATCAACCTTCATAGTTATTATCTTACAAAAAAGGTAAGGTAAAAAATTATGAAAAGATTAATAATCACTTTTACTATGGTAACTCTGCTTATGCTTGGAACAGTTTCAGCAGTTTCAATTGAAACTCTGAATGAGAAATTCATGGCACAAGGATTTTCAATTCCCAAAACAACACTGGCATCAATAGACTTTGAACTAAAAAATATTGAAGGGAAAATGGAAAATCTTTCAGATTATAAAGGGAAAGTAGTATTTCTAAACTTCTGGGCAACCTGGTGCGGACCTTGCAGACTTGAGATGCCGTCCATGCAGAAACTGTATGATGAATTCAAGGATGATGGTTTGGAAATTGTTGCTGTAAATCTGGGTGAGCGTCAGAAAACAGTTGTCAAGTACCTTGAAGAAAACAAGCTCACTTTCCCGGTACTTCTGGATGAAACTAATATGGTTGCAGGAATATATGGAGCCAGAAGTATTCCTACAACCTACATTATTGATAGAGAAGGGAACATTCTCAGTATGACAGTAGGGACAAGAGAGTGGTATTCGGAAGAATCGAGAGCACTTTTTTCTGAAATTCTCTCTTTCTGAGGAACTGTGATTTTTCCGGGCTCAATGCAGCATATATTTGAACACTTTTCATCAACCTCTTATAAAGTCTCTTATAAAGTTGATATCGGCGGCTTTTTATGAATGTTAATATATTTATCGCTTTTACTGCTGGGATAGTATCCTTCTTATCCCCCTGCATTTTCCCCGTTATTCCATCATATTTAACCTATATAGGGGGTCTCAGCCTTAATGAGATACAGGCCAGCAGAAAGAGCCGTATAAGACTTTTTCTCAATTCACTGCTTTTTGTTGTGGGATTCACCTTGATTTTCACCATCCTTGGAGTCTTTTTCAGCGGCGTGGGAGTTGCTTTAAGCGGTGCAGCTAAGTATATCAATATGGGTGCAGGTGTTATTGTCATTATTTTGGGTTTGAATTTCATCTTTGATTTTTGGAAAATACTGAATCTTGAGAAAAAATTTCATTTCAATAAAAAACCCGGAGGCGCAATAGGATCTGTACTGTTGGGGATGGCCTTTGGTGCCGGGTGGACTCCGTGTATTGGTCCTATTCTTGCCACAATTCTTTTTCTCGCAAGTGGTTCAGGTTCAGTCGGGCGTGGAGCAGGTCTGCTGCTTGTATATTCAGCAGGGTTGGGGCTGCCTTTTATCATAGCTGGTCTGTTTATAGTAAAATTTCAGAAATTATTTGCCCGGGTAAGAAAATATCTGCATGCAATTAAAATTGGGAGCGGTATTTTTCTCGTTTTTATAGGAATTCTAATTTTCAGCGGACGTTTGGCAAGAATTAATATATTTTTATTCAGGGTCTCAAGCGGTATAGAATCCTTGAATGCAGAGTTTCCAATAGCTGCTGCTATAGTTTCAGGATTGATATTTTTTATTCCTGCGGTTTTTATTGGTCTCTCGTTTGTTAAACGGGTAAATCAGCGAAATGCAGGCGTTGAATCAGAGGCTGGATTAGAAGTTGAAGAACAGGTCCTGCCCAAGTTTCCCAAAGGGAGATTAATTTTTACTGTGCTGTTTCTGGTGATATCAATACTGAGTTTTGCCGGAGTTCTGGACATAGGAAGTTTACTAAGCAGCTGGCTTACTTTTCAGGGTATCTGATATACAGAAGGAAGTTCGGAGCAAGGTATCAATCTGGAAAAATGAGGAAATAGCAAAAATGAGGGAATACATGAGGGAGCAGTAATCAGTTTTCCATCCCACCCCCATCATCTTCCGTCTGTTATCTTTTAAGCGAAAAGTTCCTTAATCTCTTTTTTATACAGATCCTGAATGGTATGTCTCTTTATTTCCTGTTTTGCAGAGAGTTCTTTACCTGCCTCAAAACTTGTACCAAGAATTTTAAATCTGAAGATATGTTCAAAACTCTTAAAGCCGTTCTTTGTACTTATCAAGTCGTTTATTTCTGAATTAAAAAGTTCTTTTACCTCAACAATTTCGAGCAGGTCTTCGCGTGTGTTGTAAGGGAAGTTATTCTCTTTACAGAAAAGTTCAATCTGATCCATATCCGGAGATATAAGTGCAGCAAGGTATTTCTGATCCTGTCCAAGAACGACAGCCTGATCAATATACACAGATTCCCGCAGGCGCGCTTCAATCGGAATAGGTTCTACATTTTCACCGCCCGACAGGACTATAGTATCTTTTGCTCGGCCGCGTATTGCATACTCACCTTTATGGGTCCACATGCCCAGGTCACCGGTATTTAACCAGCCATCTTTATCAATAATCTCTTTTGTCAAATCATCCCTTTTATAGTATCCCATCATAACCTGTTTACCGCGTGCAAAAATCACACCCTTCTGTCCAGGT